>SSHD01000061.1 GCA_008017255.1 Acinetobacter sp. | reverse complement strand
GCTCTAAGTACAACGCAAATGTAAGCCCAATAATGCTACAAAGCACCAAAACAGCACTGACCAAACGGTAATTCCATCGCATAGCAAATCCTCTTAAATTCTAACGATATTGTGCTAAGTACGCTGTGAAACTCAGCGCATGCTCTTGTTCAAGTTGTTGCTGTTTTTGCCATGAAATCTGCGCCAAGTCAGCAAAATACTGCGTTCTTTCTGCACTAAGCGTATGTTGATCATAGCTATGTAGATGCTGCTCCGCCATCACGCTGCCAAAGTTCCACGTGCCGCCATGTTGCACCGTATCGGCGATCACTTGTGCCGAAAGGGTTTGTTCTACATGTGTTATGCGCTGTTGCATCAACTGCAACGCAGCTTGATACAAACTGCTGTTTTGGCTTTGATCTAACAATACGGCACAGTCAGCAATGGCGTTTAAATGCGCTTCTGCCCACGCCTGAAAAGGCTGATTGCCTTGCGCTGTGGTGATGAGCACATCTGCCGCACGGCCACGATTGACCACTTCGGTTTGATTATGCTCAATCTGATCTTGCTCTGCCGCCAACAAGTCTGGGCTGTCTTGCAATAAACAATACAACGCCAAACTCTCTAAAAAGCCAGCACTGTGCTCATCTATACCAATCGCACTATAAGGGTTAACGTCTACCGCACGCAGCTCGACATAGCCCACACCACGATTTTTTAAGGCTTGCGATGGCGTTTCGCCGGCTTGCGGCACTTGTTTAGGGCGCACTAAGCTATAGTATTCATTTTCAATTTGTAGCACATGGTCGTTAATTTGCATCGGCTCGCCAGATTCATCATCTAAACCCAAGGCACTAAAGGCTGGATATGGCGTATGCACTGCACGCTGTAAACCATCTAAATAATCATGTAAGTCATTATAATGAATGCCCAATTGCTTTTGCGCCGAGTTTTGATAACCCAAACGTCCCATACGCAATGCAGTGGCTTCGGGCAGGTACAAAGTGCCTTTATCCAAAGGCTGCAAATGATGTTCACGTCCAGTTAAAAAACAACGACACACCGATGGACTAGCGCCAAGCAGATACATCACCAACGGCGTGAGGCGAATAAAATTACGAATTAAGCCGAAATAACGATGGCTACGATAATCTTGTAAACTCAGTTGTTTGAGCTGTTGGTTACTTTCATGCTGTTGCAAAGCAGCAAATAAAGCATCGGGGAAAGATAAATTATAATGTACCCCCGAAATGGTCTGCATACGCCGCCCATAACGCACGCCCAAACCACGACGATACAGCGTTTTAAAGCGTCCAATATTGGAGCTGCCGTATTGTGCCAATTGAATATTGTCTTCGTCATCATCCAACATACACGGCATCGACAGCGGCCATAATTTTTCACCCGCTTCGAGCTGCCCATGCACCACGCAATGAATGTCAGTTAATTCATTCAGCGCTTCTGCAATGCTGCTTTTTGGCGTGGTAATAAACTCCATTAAGGCTTCGGAATAATCGGTGGTGATATGTGGATGGGTCAGCGCCGAGCCTAAGGCTTGAGGATGGCTGCTTTGCGATAAAAAACCATTACTTTGCATACGCAAGCTTTCGCGCTCTATACCGCGTAACATGCCGTTGCAGAGCGAGGCATCGATCCAAGTCGGTATCACAGAGGAAGACATTGTGCTAGCGTGCGTCATAAAGTATAGGCTCGTGTATTGCGGATGGATCGACCAAGGCTGCGGTCGCAAATGTATGCTGTAATTATAGCGACAATTGTGATCTAGTCATCTGATTTAGTTTGGCAATTTTTACCACAATCTTGTTATATAAGACAGTTCAGAATTGTGATTTTATGAAAAATAACTATGTCAATGGATGTCGTACCATGCATGCACAACAGCTACTCAATTTTTGGTTCAGTCCTGAACATCAACCCTTTTGGTTCGCCAAAAGTGAAGCCTTTGATGACAAAATCCATAGTCTTTTTTCCGAGCTGCACCTACAAGCCAGCCAAGCTGAATTAAGCGCATGGCGGCAAACTGCCGAAGGCAGCTTAGCGGAAATTATGGTTTTAGATCAATTGTCACGAAATTTATACCGTGACCAAGCGCAAGCCTTTGCCTATGACGGTATGGCGTTGGTTTTAGCGCAACATGCCATACAACAACAGTTCGATATGCAGCTTCCGCCCGAGCAACGCAGCTTTTTATATATGCCCTTTATGCATAGTGAATCCAAAGCCATTCATGTACAGGCCTTGGAATTATTTCAACGCCTAGGCAATGCCATTGGCTTGGATTTTGAGCGACAACATAAAGCCATTATTGACCGTTTTGGGCGTTATCCACATCGTAATGCCATACTCGGTCGTGAGTCGACCGCCGAAGAACTGTTGTTTTTAACTCAACCCAACAGCGGTTTTTAGGTTTATTGTAATAGCGTGTTGGTAGAGGAATTTATCATGAAAGCATTATTGATCTGCACACCACTGCTGTTCTCATTGGCATTGGCGGCTTGCAGCACCCTATCGAGCAAACCGCAAAGCTTCAATCAATTGGGGCAATTTAGCGTTTACCCACTCAACAGCCAAACCTTTCGGGTCAGTTTCCAAACCTCACAGGCCATGAGTTATGCACCGGCAGAGGAAATTACCCTCTTAAAAGCTGCACAAACCACCGTGCAAAACGGTTTCCGCTATTTTACTGTGTTAGATGACCCCAGCAATGTGCGGCACAAGAGCCCACGCCAAGCGGTAATTTATTCACGTCCAGCGTATTATCCTTATCGTTATCATCGGCGCTATGCTGGGTTTTGGCCCGATCCTTTCTATGATATACCGCATGTGGTCAATTTAGATCCGATTCAAATCTCGTATACTATTGAGTGTTTTCAGACCCAACAGCAAGCGCCAAATGCCTTTGATGCGTTATTGATTTTGCAGTCTTTAGGTGCCAAATACGGTTTGAGTCCAAGTGGAGAAGTGTTGCCGCCAACTATACCAAGCAACAAACCAAAATAAATTTAACAGGATAATAATATGAGTTCAGCCGAGGAAATTCACGTTCCGAGCCTGCAAAGAAGCAAATACTTTGCCACTGTGGCATTGATTATTGCACTAGTGTCGTGGCTGCTGTTGATGGTCATGGCGCAGTTCCTGCCTGAATATCAATGGCTGATTCATATTCTCATGCTGGCAGCAGAAGCAGGTGTGGTCGGCGGTTTGGCCGATTGGTACGCGGTGACGGTATTGTTCCGCAACCCCTTTGGCAAAATGCCTCTGCCGAAGCTGCTACGTGACCACACTGAAATTATCCCACGCAATAAAGCCCGTATTGCCGAATCGATGGGTCGTTTTGTACAAGAAAACTTTTTGTCGCCACAGATTGTGCAACGCAGCCTGCAAAACGTAGACTTAAGCCTTGCTGTGGGTGAATGGCTCGCCAACCCAAAAAATAACAAGCAAGTGGTGCAGCTAATTCAACACACCGTGCCGCGCATTTTTGAATTTGTCAGCCAAGATCAAATTTCAAACTTTGTGCAAAATAACAGCGTGCAATGGGTCCGCAGTACCAAAATTAATAAACTGGCCAGCGAAATGTTGCGTGCAGTATTAGACAATGATTTCCACCAAGATGTCTTACAACGCGGGCTAGACCTTGCACATGAATGGATGCTGTCGCATCCAGAAGAATCGCGCGAACTGTCACGTAAATTATTTAAAGAACTGGGGGTATGGTCACTGGCCAAAGGTGCTAGCTGGATTGGTATAGACGTGCAACAACGCACGATTGACTCCTTACTGGCAAAAGTCGAATCGATGTTGGCAGACCCAGAACACCCATGGCGACAAGACATTGAAACCGCAACCCATGACATGATGCTGCAACTTGCCGATGCAGACAGCGCTGCTAGCCAACGCCTCAATAGCGGTAAAGATGCCCTGCTTGACAGCCCGCAAGTGCTGAACTTTATTAGTGGCGCAGTGGCAATTTTATGCAATGCGATTAAAACCGATTTAGAGCAAGCAGACTCGGGCATTGCCAGTAACTTACAGTCCGCTATTCAGCAACTGGGCGAAAACTTGATGCACAACCAAAAAGTACGCCAAGTGCTGAATGAAAAAATGGTCGGTCTAGCCACCAATTTCAGCGAACAATACAGCGATAAAATTATTCGTTATATTAGTGAACGCATCCATGAATGGGACTCGCGTGAAATGATTGCCAAAATTGAAAGTGAAGTCGGTGGCGACTTACATATGATACGGGTCAATGGCGTGATTGTCGGGGCGTTTATTGGTTTAATACTGGGCGTGATTCGGGCTGTGGTTGAACATGTGTTGTAGATAAAAGTGGCTAGTTCAATCTAAAATTTGCTCGAAAATATGATATTCGGCAGGGTCATTCGCAACCTGCATGATTTTAATAAGATACTGTTTCTGCGATAAAACCATATAAATGCAGGAAAAGAACAGGTTTTGCGAATGACAATGGTTTTGCCTACTTTTGCCAAAACAAAAGTAGGTCGAGCCAAAGGCTTATCCTATAATATGACGATAACTCGGCACGACTCCGCAAAACTTAATCAACTCAAATAGAATTAGGTCATGCAACCATGTTAGGGCTTCAACCCAACAAAGGATTTTTGTTACTTTTCATCCATGAAAAGTAAAAACTGCCTACACAAATCACCTATAATTTTGCACAGCAAATGCGGCTGTGTCGTAAAAAATAAAGAGAGAATCAGGTCATATTATGTTGCAACTTCAGTCCAAACTCCCTAACCAAGGCGTGACCATATTTAGCGTCATGACTGAACTCGCACAACGCCTCAATGCCCTTAACCTCGCACAAGGCTTTCCCGACTTTCCTGCACCACCCGCCCTACTCGAAGCACTCTGCCAAGCCACAATGGACGGTCACAACCAATATTCCGCAGGCGATGGCGTACTGGCATTACGCGAGCAAATGGCACAACAATTTTTACAGCGTGATGCACTACAACTCGACCCGATCTCCGAAATCAGCATCACTTCGGGTGCAACCATTGCCATTTTCTGCGCCATTCAAGCCTGCGTGCATACTGACGATGAAGTAATTATTTTTGACCCCAGCTATGACAGCTATGCCCCTGCGGTCAGACTGGCAGGTGGCACATCCATTCATATCAACTTACCAGCGCCCAGTTTTCAGGTCGATTGGCAAAAAGTTAAAGACAGCATTAACAGCAAAACCCGCATGATTATTGTCAATACCCCACATAATCCAACGGGTGCGGTATGGTCACAACAAGACTGGCAACAACTGATTACGTTAATTCAAGCGCACAACATTATCGTGCTGTCCGATGAAGTCTATGAACATTTAGTTTTTGACGGACAACAGCATTATAGTGCGTTGCAATTTCCTGAACTGCGTGAGCGCAGCTTGGTGATTGGCTCTTTTGGCAAAAGCCATCATGTTACGGGTTGGAAAACCGGTTATTGCGTAGCAGCTGCCCCACTCATGCAGTTGTTTCGTCAGGTATATCAATTTGCGAACTTTTGTGGCACCACACCTTGCCAAATTGCACTGGCAAGTTATATGCAACAGCATCCTGAACACGTGCAACAATTGCCCCAGTTTTACCAAGCCAAACGTGATGTGTTTAATGCGCAGCTCGTAAATTCACGCTTCACATTCACGCCAACACAAGGCACGTATTTCCAAAGCCTAGATTACAGCGCGATACGCCCCGATTTAACCGATATTGAAATGTGCCACTGGCTTGCCGAGCAGCATAAAATTGTCGCCATTCCTCTATCAGCATTTTATCAGCAAGCGCCTGCATCGCTGAAATTGCTGCGTTTTTGCTTTGCCAAAACCGATCAAACCCTACACCGTGCAGGGGAAATCTTAAGCCAGTGCTAAGCTACAAAAAATGCAGCGCAAGCACCACACGGCGCTGCGGCTTGTGTTATGTTGAATTACGCCTGTGCATTGCAACATGCCGTAACAAGGAATTTGCATGACCCCACATCTGTCTTTGGCAATGCAGCCGAATTTATGGAAAACATTCTTTGTTTTTCTGCTGCCGCTGATTGCCACCAATATTTTGCAAAACTTATCAGGCACCATTAACACTATTTTTGTCGGGCAAATGATGGGGGTCGAGGCGATTGCCGCTGTTTCGGTATTCTTTCCAATTTTATTTTTCTTATTGGCATTTGTGATTGGTATTTCCGCAGGTACCACGGTGCTTGTCGGGCAAGCTTGGGGCGCACAGAACTTAGAAAAAGTCCGTGCAGTGGTGGGTTCGACCTTATTTATGACCTTAATTGGCGGCAGTATCATCGCCATTTTAGGCGTGATATTTGCCGAGCCACTGCTCAAACTGTTGGGCACTGACCCCAAAGTCATGCACTTGTCTTTGCCTTATGTGCAATGGATGCTATCCGGTAGTCCGTTGTTATTTATCTATATTATTTACACTTCGGTGTTGCGTGGCGTAGGCGATAGCGTGACGCCACTATTGGCTCTAGGTTTGACAAGTGTGATTGGTTTAATGGTCACGCCAGTGTTGCTAAAAGGCTATTTCGGTTTTCCCGCTATGGGCATTATTGCCCCTGCCATTGCCACCATGCTGGGCTATAGTGCTGTGCTGATTTTTTTGGCGCTGTATTTAAAACATAAACAACATGCACTGCAATTAGATCGGCGGCTGTTACAACATATCCGTCACGATGCAAGGCTCAGCAAACTGATTTTAAAACTGAGTATCCCAACTGGTATTCAAATGATCACCACGTCCTTAGCAGGTTTGGTGATTATTGCTTTGGTCAATCGCCATGGCGCACACGCCACCGCTGCCTTTGGCGCAGTCAACCAAGTATTAAATTATATTCAATTCCCTGCCATGTCCATTTCCATTGCCGCCTCGATATTTGCCGCGCAAGCCATTGGCGCTGGCAAGCCCGATCTACTCGCCAAAGTCACCCGCACCGCTTTGAGTATGAATCTACTCTTTACGGGTACGTTAATTACCCTCGCTTATTTATTTTCCAAATATTTAATGGCGTTGTTCATTACCGATGCCAGTGTGATTGCACTAGGGCAGCAACTGTTATTTATCGTCTTGTGGTCGCTGTTATTTTTTGGTGCCAGTGCAATTTTTGCCTCAATTATGCGGGCTAGTGGTACGGTCACTGTACCCATGTTAATTAATATTTTGACCATTATATTGATTGAAATTCCTGCTGCATATTGGTTTAGCATACGTTGGGGGCTCAACGGTATTTGGATTGCTTATGCACTGGCGTTTGTTTGTCTATGCGTGTTCCAAGCGCTGTATTATCAATTGGTCTGGAAAAGAAAACCGATTCAGCGCCTCATCTAAACCACAACTTTTAGATAAAACAAACCACGCCGTAGCGTGGTCTGTTTTATTTAGCCTGTTGCCCCCTATAGTTCCCCCTTACGAAGGAGGAAAAAAGGAAGGTGCCAGAGGTCTAATACTTATTCATCAACTTGGTCATTATGCCAGAAACCCGCTGATACCCTGTTGGGAAAATGCGTTGGAACGCATCTATCACTTTGGCATCATTACCAATCAATAAACGACGTTTATTTTTCAACACCGCCTGCAAAATCTGCCGTGCGGCTTCTTCTGGTGGGGTGCGTAACAATTTATCAAATTGCTGACTAGACTTGACTGGGTCTATACCTAGGCTTTTTACGCTGTCATTCATTTTGGCGGCTTTGGCAATATTGGTGCGAATACCGCCCGGGTGTACACACAGTGAACTCACGCCATTGTTTTCAATATCCAGCTCTTGGCGTAATGATTCGGTAAAACCACGCACTGCAAACTTAGTGGCATTATAAGCCGACTGAGTGGGTTGTGCGGTTAGACCAAATAAGCTAGAAATATTAATAATATGACCATCTTTGGTTTGTTTAATAAAAGGCAAAAATTCTTTGGTGCCATACACTACGCCCCAAAAGTTAATGCCGACAATCCACTCTAAGTCGGCATAGCTTGCGCCTTCGACCGTTGTGCCCAACGCCACACCAGCATTATTAAAAATCATATTCACCGAACCGTGCTGTTGTGCGGTGGCTTGCGCCCATTGTTTGACCGCTTCACGATTCGACACATCCAACACTTGACTGCTCACGGTCACAGGGTACGACTTCAGCAACTCTAGCGTTTGCGCCAAACCCTGTTCATTAATATCGCTCAGCGCAACATGACAGCCTTGTTTCGCCAGTAATACTGCCAATTGTTGCCCAATGCCAGAACCCGCACCGGTAATTGCAGCAACTTTATTGTTAAAACTTTTCATTATTTATCCTTCGTTTCCGCTTCAGCTACACCAATTCATTCGAGCCAATATTGCGTTATGGATTTTAATATAAATTTGACAATGCGTGTTGTCAATGTCATTTTCTGTTAAATTACAACGTAACATTTTGCTATGGCTAATAGCATCTTTATATTTTTAGGGAACGGTTTTTTGCAATGACAACGCAACAGATGGCTACAGCGGAAAAAAATAATACCGCAATCAAAGAGCGTCAGTTCAAAGGTTTGTCTTTAACTGAGCGTAAGCAAGCACGGCGTGAAAAACTGATTGAAGCCGGTATTGCCACCTATGGCACGCAAGGTTTTTTTTCCGTGACGGTGAAAGATGTCTGCAATGAAGCCAAACTGACCGAACGCTATTTTTATGAATCATTTAAGAAAAGCGAAGAACTATTTCAAACCGTGTTTCTAAAAATGATTGGCGACATGCAGCAATGCTTGGCACAAGCGGTGTTAAAAGCTGCGCCTGAACCGAAGAACATGGTCACCGCTGGTTTATCGGCTTTACTGAACACCATTAAAAATGACCCGCGTATGGCGCGGATTATTTATATTGACGCAATGTTAGTGCAAGACTTACATAATCAAGCCACCATTCAAGAAACTTTGGCTCAATTTGACCGTATTATTCAAGGTTTTATGCGCTTAACTATGCCCAATGCCGAACAAGGGCAAGACGAAGCATCGCTCATCGCTACCGGTTTAAACGGTTATGTCACCCATATTGTTATTCGCTGGGTCACAGGCGGTTTTAAACAACCTTTAGAAGATGTGCTGGCGGCGTGTTGTGCGGCTTTTTTAGCTTTTATTGAAAGCACTGCGCAAAAAAATTAAAATAATTTTACAGTTTTGTTGCAAACCGAACTGCTACACTAGTCCTGTATTAAGCAAATGAATTTGTTTACTTTATTCAGCTACACTTTGTCATCATACGGTCACTACGCTGCCCCATGATTGTCACAATTTATTGCTAAATTCGACTTTATCCCTTATGTTGCAATG
>SSHD01000015.1 GCA_008017255.1 Acinetobacter sp. | reverse complement strand
GGTTTTAATCGCTTCAATAATTTTGTTTTTACCAACTTTAAAACAACTACACACTAAAGGCCCATCATTGTTCGCCGCTGACATTGGCATACCCGCCAATAACGCTTTACGATGCAAGGCACTTAAACGTTCGCGTTTAAATAGAGTCGCAACCCAGTCACGGTCAGGAAGTAAATCCGCTGGCGCAATATACAAACTGGCAATCAAAATGCCATCTTTTAAAATAATACTATGACTAAGTTGCGAAGATATATCTTCAAGGCTCAACCATTCATAGGTTTCATCAACAAAAGGCAAAAAGCTTTTTAAATTCTTTTGCGTTTGGTCGATGCTGTGACGATCGGCAATTTCATAACGGATCGCTTTCGCTGTTTTGATTTTGCTCCACCACGCACATGTATGTAAAGAGTTCTGAATGTGTGACTCAAACCCCTCACGCACGTAGAGCACACCTTGCCAAGTGGTATGAAACGGTTGAATCGCTACAGGAGTATGTTTAAATTCAGGTTCACCTGAAATTGCATCGACCACTGGGTTGACCACTTTACCAATCCGAGCATCGGAGGCGACTTGTTCTGTCCAATGAATCGGCGCAAAAATTTGACCACGGCGAACACCTTGAGCCAAAGTGACACGCAGAACACAACTGCCCCATTGCGACTTCACTTCAACCAATGCTTTATCACGAATACCAAATTTTAAAGCATCATTCGGGTGAATTTCACAAAATGGTTCAGCTCGGTGAGTAGTCAGATTTGCTGATAAACCTGTTCGCGTCATGGTGTGCCATTGATCACGAATACGTCCTGTATTCAACACCAATGGATAATCTTCTGAAATCGCATTTACAGGATCAATTGCCACTGTTGGAATCAACTTGGCTTTATTATTTTTATGACTGAATTTTCCTTGCGAAAACAGCTGCTCAACGGACGTGGTTTGCCCCTTTTCCCAAACAGGCCATTGGGTCGGTTGTAACTGATCATATTCCTCAAGACTTAAATTTTTTAAGCCGTTTAAATTGAAATAACGAAAGTGTTCAACTTGATCACGCTGATCTAAACTCGCATTTTGATGTGCCGATAGTGCGGCATGTTCATTAAAAATATCGCAGGCATTGTTAAAATCGAACCCTGTAAAACCGAGTTTTTTCGCCACTTCAGCCACCGCCCACCAATCGGCTTTGGCTTGCTTCGGTGCATTTAAGAAGGCACGCTGGCGAGAAATACGACGCTCTGAATTAGTCACGGTGCCATCTTTTTCGCCCCAACCTAACGCGGGTAGCAAGACATCCGCATAGGCTGTGGTATCTGTATCTGCACAAATATCTGACACAACGACCAATTCACATTTTTCCAATGCACGTTTGACTTGATCTGCATCAGGCAGGCTCACAACTGGGTTGGTTGCCATAATCCAAATAGCTTTGAGTTTCCCAGATTCGACTGCTTGGAATAAGTCAACTGCTTTGAGTCCCGCTTGATTGGCAATCACAGGACTGTTCCAAAAAGCTTGCACGAGCTTTTGATGTGATGAATTATCAATATCTAAATGCGCAGCCAACATATTGGCAAGACCACCCACTTCACGCCCACCCATTGCATTGGGCTGACCTGTCATTGAAAAAGGTGCTGCGCCGAGTTTTCCAATTTTTCCAGTGAGTAAATGGCAGTTGATAATGCTATTGGCTTTATTCACCCCTTGAGAAGATTGATTTACGCCCATCGAAAAGAGTGAAACGACTTTTTCTGTGTTGGCAAATTTATCAAAAAACAGTTGTAATTTTTCTGCTGAAATTCCTGTGCGTTTAACAACATCTGCAAAATTTTGCTCAGTTTGACTGGCTTCTAAAAGCGTTGCTAAACCCTCTGTCGATGACTCAACAAAAGTATGGTCAATAAAGTTATTTTGATATAAATGTTGTAATAAGCCATTAAATAATGCGACATCTTGACCTGGTAAAATCGGCAAATGTAAGTCAGCTTGTTCACAGGTACTGGTAAAACGTGGGTCAACCACCACCACAAATAAATCTGGATTTTTGCTCTTGGCTTGCATAATGCGTTGATATAAAACAGGATGACACCATGCGGTGTTCGAGCCAACTAACACCACCATGTCTGCATGTTCAAAATCTTCATAACTGGCAGGAACAATATCTTCACCAAAAGCGCGTTTATGTGCGGCGACCGCCGACGACATACATAAGCGAGAGTTGGTATCAATATTGGCTGTGCCCAGATAACCTTTGACGAATTTATTGACCACATAATAGTCTTCGGTGAGCAATTGACCAGAGACATAAAATGCGATGCTATCACGTCCATATTGATCAATGCAGGCTTGGAATTTTTCAGCTATTTTTTCAATAGCAGCATCCCACGTGGTCGCTTGACGATGATTTTTACGTCCGAACATGGGACTTAAAACACGTGTTTCCAAACCTAATGTATCGGCTAAATTGCTGCCTTTAATACAAAGTCGACCAAAATTGGATGGATGTTCCATATCACCTGAGACTTGTACCGTTGTCCCATGCGCTTTGTGATTTACTGTGACATCGACGCCGCATCCAACCCCACAATACGGGCAAGTTGTTTTTGTAATGATTGTTTCTGCTTGATCGGAGCGACTGTGTTCTAAATTTTGAATACTGTTCATGACTGCTCCTAACTAGTTAATCTTTTTAGAGATGCGTACTCTCGGGAGTCTTACCGAGTTTTCATCTTATTTTCAGGCTAAGCCTTCGGCTCGACCTACTTTTCTTTCGGGAAAAGTAGGCAAAACCATTGTCATCTGCAAAACCTGTTCACTTCTTTCACCTATTTAGGTTCATCGCAAAAACATTTCTTACAAAAACCATACAGGTTGCAGATGACTTCTCCGAGTATCAAATTACTTACATAGGAATTTAATCTCTTAGAAATATTACCCTGCCTTTTTCATTGCAAAATCCTTACCAAATAACAATTTATTTCTAAATGTTGAAACTGGAGTTTGATCTGCAATGAGTTCGGCATACCACATACCATCTTCTGTATCGCCAAACAGAACCGCACCAATCACTTTGTCTTTTTGGATGATAATGCGTTTGTAAATTTGGCGTTTTTCGTCATTTAAAATGATGTCTTCATAGTCGTCGGCAGGATCAATATTGCCCGCAGAGAATACATCAACACCACTGACTTTGAGTTGAGTTGGAACGGTTGGTGATTTGAAAGTTAAACTACCATGTTCGGCCAAGTGCGTGGCACAAATAAAGGCTTGTCCCCACAATGGCTCGACCAAACCAAAGGTTTGATTACGGTGCTCAATACATTCACCCACGGCATAAATACTTGGGTCGAAAGTTTGCATGGTGTCATTGACTAAAATACCACGATTACAACGCAAGCCTGCGCTTTGAGCCAATACGATATTTGGACGAATACCGACTGCAAACACCACTAAGTCAGCATCTAACACGGTACCGTCTTTTAAACGCACTTGTCTCACATGACCGTTTTTGTCGCCAATAAGCGCTTCGGTATTGGCTTCGGTAATAATATGGATACCCTTTTGCTCAATGCTTTGACGGAGCATACGACTGGCACGACCATCGAGCTGACGCTCCATAATGCGATCCATCAAATGCAACACTGTGACATTCATACCACGTTGTTTAAGACCATAAGCTGCTTCTAGGCCCAACAATCCGCCACCAATCACCACGGCATTTTGCTTGGTTTCGCAGTATTTGATCATGCTGTTGACATCATAAATATCACGGAAGCTCATTACGCCTTTTAAGTCTGCACCTTGTACTGGTGGTACAAATGGGCTTGACCCTGTGGCAATAATCAAACGATCGTAGTCCACACTTTCGCCTTTTTTGGTGTGTACGGTTTTACGAGTACGATCAATTTTAACAGCTGGATCATCGGCAATAAATTTAATGCCTTTGTCGCTATACCAGGCATGTGGATGCAACATGATGTCATCAATGGTTTTTTCACCTGAAAGCACTGGCGATAACATAATACGGTTATAGTTACCCCACGGCTCCTCACCAATCACGGTCACGTCATAACGGTCAGGTGCCATATCAAGCAAGTCTTCGAGGCAACGCATACCTGCCAAACCATTGCCAATCAGCACCAGTTTTAATTTGTCTTGCGACACGCCATTGTTGGTGATATAGGTTTTTTGCGCCACAGTACCTACCTGTACACGACCATCTACAATTTTGGTTGGGAAAACCAACAATTTTTGGTCTTTATCTTCCAAACAACGACCTGTCGACAAACTAAAGTGCTGTTTGTAAATTGGCGATGCAATCACGCGCTCGCCTTGCAAATCACCAATAATGCCACGACACATCACATTGGCTTGACTGAACGGATCTTTATTACTCAACGCATAAACTCGTTTTTCGTTCCCTACGCGGAATAAAGCAACGGATTGACCCGCAATAAGTGCACCTACACCTGTATTTGGCGTGATGTCATCAAGATGACACACATCAATCCATTGATTTTCTGGAAGCATATTCATGTCTTTTAGGTTTGTCATTTTGATTCTCCTTATGCTTCTACCATCGGGATACGATCTTTTGCACGTTCTGCATCATTTAAAGGGCGAATTTGATCACGTACATGGGTAAATTGAATGTGTGGATCGGCTTGTGCTGCTGCAGTTGCATTGATATAAGTTTGGAAACGTTTACGAATTTCTGGATTCTCAACCGCAGTACGCCATTCGTCTTGATAAGTACCGATTACATGGCTCATGCGGCTTTCAAGTTCTTCAGCTAAGCCTAATGAATCATCGACAATCACTGATTTCAGGTAATCTAAACCACCTTCCATGTTGTCACGCCATACGCTGGTACGTTGTAAACGATCTGCGGTTTGGATGTAGAACATAAAGAAACGGTCGATATAACGAATCAACGTATGGGTATCAAGGTCAGACGCTAAAAGCTCTGCATGACGTGGTTTCATTCCGCCATTACCACAGACATAGAGATTCCAGCCTTTTTCAGTTGCTATGACCCCTACATCTTTACCTTGTGCTTCAGCGCACTCACGGGTACAGCCTGACACAGCCATTTTGAGTTTATGCGGTGAGCGTAAGCCTTTGTAGCGATTTTCTAATTCAATCGCTAAACCAACAGAATCATCTACGCCATAACGGCACCACGTGCTACCTACGCATGATTTCACTGTACGCAATGATTTACCGTAAGCATGACCCGACTCAAAACCTGCTGCATTCAATTCTTCCCAAATGAATGGCAGTTGATGAATTTGCGCGCCGAACAAGTCAACACGTTGACCACCTGTGATTTTGGTATACAGGTTATATTTTTTAGCAATTTGACCTACAGCGATTAAGCCATCTGGCGTAACTTCACCACCTGCCATACGTGGTACAACTGAGTAAGAACCATCTTTTTGGATATTACCCAAATAGTAATCATTACTGTCTTGTAGACCCGCATGACTTGGTTCAAGTACGAAATCATTCCAGCAAGATGCCAAAATGTTCGCTGTCATTGGTTTACAAATATCACAACCCAAACCATGACCATGTTGCTGGATTAAATCATCAAAGGTTTTGATTTCATTGACACGGACCAAGTGATAAATCTCTTGGCGTGAGTATGGGAAGTGTTCACACACGTGGTTATTAACGGTTACACCTTGACGTTGTAACTCAGATTTTAAGACTTGAGTCACTAAAGGCGCACAACCACCACAAGCCGTAGCCGCTTTGGTACATTTTTTCAAGGCACCCAGTGAAGTTGAACCATCACAAATCGCTTGGCAAATATCGGCTTTCGACACGTTGTTACATGAACAAATCGTTGCGCTGTCTGGAAGTAAATCTACACCACTACCACCTGCTTTCGCACCTGAATCGGCAAAACCGGGCATAATCAAACTTTCAGGTGCGTCTGGTAGCGCAATGCCATTTAGCATCATTTGCAACAAGTCATTATATTCTTTGGCACAACCGACTAACACTGCACCGAGTAATTTAGTACGGTCGGCATCCACCACGATTTTTTTATACACCAGTGCATCTTCATCAGCATAAAAATAGCTGAGTGAATTTGGTGTCATGGCATGTGCATCACCGACTGATGCAACATCAACACCCATCAACTTGAGCTTAGTGCTCATATCTGCGCCTGCAAAGCTATGCGTTTCTTCGGCTAAAATATGTTTAGCTGCAATACGCGCCATGTCATAGCCAGGTGCAACGAGCCCATAGATTTTGTTGTCCCAAAGCGCACATTCACCAATCGCATAAATGTGTTCATCAGAGG
>SSHD01000155.1 GCA_008017255.1 Acinetobacter sp. | reverse complement strand
CTGCGCATTGGCATCTACTTTATGGCTTAGCGCCTGCTCTAAAGATAATTCAGCAGCTAAATCAGACCCGCTGACAGCCAGCAACCCTGCGACTGGCGAAGCATCGACCTTAAACGAGCGCAATGCTCAGCAGCGCTTAATTACGACCTTAGATCAGCATTTTAAAGCCGCCAATATCAACGCCAAAATTGTTGCGGTGAAAAAAACCGAAGTACCCAACCTATTTTGGGTCAGTTTAGAGGGCATGGGGTCGGTCTATGCCACTAGCGATGGTCAATTTATTATTCAGGGCGATGTGATTCGTTTAGGCGACAAACAATTGCATAATATTAGCGAAGCGCTACAAGCCACCGAAAACAAAAAACACTTGGCAGCGCTCAAAACTGAAGACTTAATTGTTTACCCTGCCAAAGATGGTAAAGCCAAGCATGTGATTTATGTGTTTACCGATTCGAGCTGTCCGTATTGCCACAAACTGCATGAACACGTTGCCGACATTAACGCCAAAGGCATTGAAGTGCGCTACATTGCATGGCCACGTGGCGAACAATTTATGCCAACCATGCAAGCGATCTGGTGTAGTGAAGACCGTAAGTCGGCATTTAACCAAGCAGCACAAGGCTTGCCGGTACTGGCGGGCGAGTGTAAAAACCCAGTCCGTGAACAATATCAGCTCGGTTTAAATATGGGTGTAAATGGTACACCAGCGATTTATAATGCCGAAGGAGTGTACTTAGGCGGTTATATGTCGGCAAATGAAATCGAACAACGTCTGAACAAATAATTGCGTAATTGCGCACTACTGATTGATGAAATATCCACGCGGGCGACAGATCAAAGATCATCTTAGCCCGAGGGGCTGCTGACATTGCTAAAATGGCTTGCGCTGTAGGCTAAAATTGTCAACAGACCCTAGTGTCTAGGCTGTTTTTTAGCTATGATCTAGTTCATTTAAATGATTGCATATAATGGAGTGTAACGTGAAACCAGTTCGTCTGGCGATACTCGGTCTTGGTACTGTTGGTGGTGGCGCCCTTAAATTATTACAAGAAAACGCTGCTGAAATTAAACGCCGTACCGGTCGAGAAATTCAAATTACACACGTAGGCACCCGCCGTCCACGTCCAGATTTACAGCTCGAAGGCATTCAACAAAGCGATGACCTGATGGCGATTGTGCGCCAACCCGACGTAGACGTGGTGGTTGAAGTCATGGGCGGAATTTATCCCGCTTATGACGTCATTATGGAAGCCATTAAACATGGCAAACAAGTAGTGACTGCCAACAAGGCGCTACTGGCTGAACATGGCAATGAATTGTTTAAAGCCGCCGAAGATCATGCGGTGCAAATTGCCTATGAAGCTGCCGTAGCAGGTGGTATTCCAATTATTAAAGTGATTCGTGAAGGTTTGGCAGCCAACCATATTCAATGGCTCGCTGGTATTATTAACGGTACAGGCAACTTTATTCTGACTGAAATGCGTGAAAAAGGCCGTGCCTTTGACGATGTACTCGCCGAAGCACAACAACTCGGTTATGCCGAAGCTGACCCCACGTTTGATGTTGAAGGTATTGATGCTGCACATAAGCTGACTATTTTAGCCTCGTGTGCATTTGGTATTCCATTGCAATTTGACAAGGTCTATACCGAAGGCATTAGTAAAATTACCGCACAAGATGTCAAATATGCCGAAGAACTTGGCTTCCGTATCAAACACTTAGGGATTGCACGCCGTGCCGAAAACGGTATTGAGCTACGCGTACACCCAACCTTAATTCCAGCCGAAGAACTGATCGCCAACGTCAATGGCGTGAAAAATGCAGTATTGGTACAAGCGCATGCGGTAGGTTCAACGCTATATTACGGCGCAGGCGCAGGCGCAGGCCCAACAGCATCTGCTGTGGTTGCCGATGTGATTGATATTGTTCGTGATATTTCCTATACCGAAGATGGCGCAGGTACAATTCCACAATTGGCCTTTGAAGCCTTAAGCGATCTGCCAATTTTGCCGCGTGAACAAATGACCACCGGTTATTACATCCGCATTAACGCCGAAGATCAAACCGGTGTGTTGGCCGATGTCACCACTATTTTAAGCCGTGCTGGCATTAGTATTGATGCGATTATGCAGCAATCACGCTTAAAAGATTTAATTCCAATTGTGATTTTAACCGATCCAATTTTGGAATCGAAAATGGATGAAGCGTTGGCACAAATTCAAGCCTTACCGGCAATTCATGGCGAAATTGTTAGAATTCGTTTAGAATCGCTCGAGAGTTAATCAGTCTAAATCTCCCCTCACCCCTCTTTCATAAAGAGAGGAACGCCTCCCTTGAAAAGAGAGGTTGGGCGGGATTTTTTCTCTACCTAATATTGGAACACCCATCATGTCGAATCGTTATACTGGTCTTGTAGATCGTTATCGTGACCGTTTACCTGTGTCTGCCACTACACGTGCAATTTCTTTAGGTGAAGGTAATACTCCACTGATTAAACTTGAGAATATTCCACGTATTATTGGTAAAAACGTAGAAATTTACGTGAAATACGAGGGTCTGAACCCGACTGGTTCGTTTAAAGACCGTGGCATGACCATGGCTGTGACCAAAGCGGTTGAAGAAGGCTCTAAAGCGATTATCTGTGCATCAACAGGTAATACTTCAGCAGCGGCAGCAGCCTATGCAGCACGTGCCGGCATTAAAGCGTTTGTGTTGATTCCAGAAGGCAAAATTGCCATGGGTAAAATGGCGCAAGCGATGATGTACGGTGCAATTACCATGCAAATTCGCGGTAACTTCGACGATGGTATGCGTTTGGTGAAAGACGTTGCCGATCAAGCCCCTGTGACCATTGTCAACTCAATCAACCCTTACCGTTTGCAAGGTCAAAAAACCATTGCTTATGAAATTGTCGATGCGCTCGGTCGTGCACCAGACTATCACTGCTTACCAGTAGGTAATGCGGGTAACATCACTGCACACTGGATGGGTTATACCGAAGCAGTTGCCAATCAAACTGCCGATCAGTTTGAACAAGTTGTCTATGATGCGGCAACAGATCAATTCACAGGTCCTAAGCCTGCTGGTTTACCGATTATGGTTGGGTATCAAGCCGATGGCGCTGCGCCATTCTTACGCGGTGCGCCAGTTGAACACCCTGAAACCGTAGCAACCGCTATTCGTATTGGTAATCCACAAAGTTGGAACCATGCCAAAGCGGTAGTACGTGATTCTAAGGGCTGGTTTGATGAACTGTCTGATGCGGAAATTTTAGAAGCACAACGTCTACTTTCGATGTACGAAGGCGTGTTTGTAGAACCGGCTTCAGCCGCGTCTATTGGCGGTGCAATACGTGATATTAAAGCGGGTAAAATTGCTGAAGGTTCAGTGATTGTATGTACCGTAACAGGTAATGGCTTAAAAGACCCAGATACCGCCATCAAACAATGTGCCGATGCTGTAATGTTGTCGATTGATGCGACCATGAGTCAGGTGAAAGATTCTATTCTTTCAAATATGTAACAACAAATAGCTCAATAAAAAAACCAGTTGCAAGCAACTGGTTTTTTTATGTCTACATCGCTTAAACACGTTTTGGTAAAGTGCTTAACCAGCTGAGTAGATTAGTTGCATCATTGGTACGTGACTGCGAACTTGGCGCACCCAACACCACCACCACCGCAGGGCGTGAATTTACTGTGGCGTGCATGACCACACAACGACCTGCTTCGTTAATATAACCCGTTTTAGAAATGTTGATATTCCAACCGCCGTTGCGCACGAGAGCATTGGTATTATTCGATTTCAATACCCGATAACCTAAGTTGAAATCATAAGTTGGCGTAGTTGAAAACTGACGAATCAAACCATATTGCGATGCGGTACGCACCAAGATACCCAAATCACGTGCCGATGACACATTGTGTGGGTCTAAGCCAGTTGATTCTGAAAAACGTGTTGCCCCCATGCCCAACTGTCTCGCTTTGGCATTCATGGCAGCAACAAAGGCTGAACGACCACCTGGATACGTCCGCGCCAATGCAGCAGCAGCAGGATTTTCCGATTTCATTAAGGCAAATAGCAAGGCCTCGGCACGGTTCATCGAATCGCCAACGCGTAAAGTCGAGCTAGAGTTTTTTCCACCCGCACCAGCAAAATCAATGGATGTCAGGGTAATATCTTCAGACATATTTAATTGCGCATCTGCCGTAACCACAGCTGTCATGAGCTTGGTAATAGAAGCAATGGGCACCGCCATATTACTGTTTTTGCTGTACAGCACTTCACCGGTTTGCGCATCCATCACCAAAGCCGCACGGGCATTAACTGAAGGTTGGCTGCTATAGCCCAAAGAGGTATCACGAATTTGGATACTTTTTTGTGGTTGTAGTGATGAGCTAATGGTTGCAGAACCGCCACTACGCAACGTCGTGGTCACAGAGGTTGAACCTTGCGGGCTAATCTCTAATGACTCATCGTCTTCCATAAATTGACTGACATCACTTGCCGACCAACTTAGTGAAGCTGAACCTTGTTCACTCGAAGCCACTGCATCGGTTGTTTCTACCAATTCAGCAAAACTCGTTGTGCTACAAGCCAACAAGATAGACATGCTTAACGCATGCATGACCGATTTTTTAAAATTTCTCACAACACATTACTCAACTCTAGACGCTGTACAATTGCGCTTACTATCATTATGCCTTACATTTAAAACCATTGGCTAATGCTTTAATAGACACAATTGTGTACAACTATGCTCTAAACACAAAGAATAGCATTGCTAATTTTGTCATTTCATTGCAAGCTAATTTTGCTTTATGTAACAAAAAACTGTTTTTTTGAAAAGGAGGTCTTCTTGTGATCACTGTTCTCGTTGTTGATGATCATGAGCTGGTACGCACGGGCATTTGCCGCATGCTAGAAGACCATCCCGATGTTGAAGTCATCGGACAAGCCGAATCTGGCGAAGAAGCGATTGCCTTAGTCCGCCAAAAATCGCCGCAAGTGGTCTTGCTCGATGTCAATATGCCAGGCATTGGTGGGGTAGAAACCACACGGCGTTTATTGCAGATTGCGCCAGAGATTAAAGTCATTGCTGTCAGCGGTCTAGCAGAAGAACCGTATCCGTCACTGCTGTTAAAGGCTGGTGCCAAAGGTTACATTACCAAAGGCGCGCCGATTGCAGAAATGGTACGGGCGATTCATAAGGTGATGCAAGGCGGCAAATATTTTAGTGCCGATATTGCAGAACAACTGGCCAGCTCGTATTTGTCCGATACTCAGCAGTCGCCTTTCGATGCGCTGTCGGAACGGGAAATGCAAGTGGCAATGATGGTAGTGAATTGCATTAGTGCGCAGGACATTGCCGACAAATTATTTGTCAGTGTAAAAACCGTCAATACCTATCGTTATCGTATTTTTGAAAAATTGAGCATTGATAGTGATGTCAAACTCACTCATCTTGCGATTCGTTATGGGCTGATTAAACCTTAACCATTTTTAG
>SSHD01000050.1 GCA_008017255.1 Acinetobacter sp. | reverse complement strand
GGATTGGCAATACCAAGCCTTTGCAGGACAGTTAGAGGACTACCAAGCCATTCCAGATGCAAAGCTGATCGGCTTACGCTTAACAGCACGCCCATTTCAAGCCTTGGAAATTGGTGCTTCTCGTAGCCTACAGTGGGGCGGAGAAGGTTGACCTGAAAGCATAAGCTCGCTTTGGGATGCTTTTACTGGTAGCAAAGACAATGGCGGTACGGGCGAAGCCGATCCATCGAACCAGATTGCAGGTTTGGATTTCCGCTTGAATATGCAACCATTGGTACAAGTACCAGTTGGTTTTTATGGGCAATATATTGGGGAAGATGAAGCGGGTTTAATGCCAGCTAAAAAAATGTACTTAGCAGGGGCGGATTTCTCATCGAACTATAAAAATATGCCATATCAACTTTATGCAGAATGGGCGGATACTCGCACTAATGGCAAAATTGGTGGGGTGTCATATAATCATCATGTTTATAAAGATGGTTTTTATCAACAGGGCTTTCCATTAGCACATGCGATGGGTGGCGATGGTCAAATGTACTCTGTAGGCGGTGATATTCGTTTTGATGTGATGAATCGCCTCAGCGGTCGTGCCTTATATGCCAAAGTTAATCAATCTAACCTAGCCATTAACGCAGCCTTTGCCGAAGCAGATACCGTAAAAGGTTTGGACTTGACTTGGACGCATTATATCAAGCCTACGCTACCGCTAAAAATGAATGGTTGGGTCAGTGACTCGGACTTAAACGGTCGTGATGGCGGTTTGTCTTTAGGTGTAGAAATACCTTTAGAAAAGAAAATGTTCGGTTTTTAATTAGTGAGATTGCAAGAGAGGCCTGTAAGGGCTTCTTTTTGTTTGGATGAATGCCAAAGTTGTCCACGGCATGAAACGTGGCTTGTTATTCTTACATAGCATTATTTTGCATATTGTTATGAAAAAACAAGCTAAAGAATCCAATCTAAATTATTATAATAGATAACCTTTGCTGATTGGCTGATGAAACAGCTGATCAGAATATCGATATTAGCAAAAATTGGAGTTGTTATGACACTCGTTCCTCCACACAGTCTTCCAAGTGGTGGTGTAAAACCACTTATAGATTTTATGGGTAACATCAATACGGAGGGATATGTACATGACTGAAAATCGCCTAACGCACCTCAAGCAACTTGAGGCAGAAAGTATTCACATTATTCGTGAAGTTGCGGCTGAATTTGAAAATCCAGTAATGTTGTACTCGATTGGTAAAGACTCGGCGGTGATGCTGCATCTGGCGATGAAAGCATTTTATCCTGCCAAGCTACCGTTTCCGTTATTGCATGTCGATACTGGGTGGAAGTTTAAAGAAATGATTTCCTTTCGTGACAACATGGCAAAAACGCACGGTTTTGATTTGATTGTGCATCAAAACAAAGAAGGAAAAGACGCGGGCATTAATCCGTTCGATCATGGCAGCTCGAAATATACCGACATCATGAAAACACAAGGTCTAAAACAAGCCTTAGATAAATACCAGTTTGATGCTGCTTTTGGTGGCGCACGCCGTGATGAAGAAAAGTCACGTGCTAAAGAACGCGTGTATTCTTTCCGTGACACCAAACACCGTTGGGACCCAAAAAACCAACGTCCAGAACTGTGGAATTTGTACAACGGTAAAGTCAACAAAGGCGAAAGTATTCGTGTGTTCCCATTGTCGAACTGGACCGAGTTAGATATTTGGCAATATATCTATTTAGAAAATATTCAACTCGTGCCGCTGTATTTCTCTGCGGTGCGTCCTGTGGTTGAGCGCAGTGGTACGCTCATCATGGTTGATGATGAACGCATGCGTTTAAAAGAGGGTGAAGTTCCTCAAATGAAATCGGTACGCTTCCGTACACTGGGTTGTTATCCATTAACAGGTGCAGTGGAGTCTGAAGCCGATACCTTGCCTGAAATTATCCAAGAAATGCTTTTAGCCACCAGTTCCGAGCGTCAAGGTCGTATGATTGACCACGACGAAGCCGGCTCAATGGAAAAGAAAAAGCAGGAAGGTTATTTCTAGGAAAGCTCCTTACGAAGCTCTAGCCGCTTCTCACCCCTTTTAAAAAAGAGGGGGAAGTCCTCCTTTTATAAAGGCGGATTTAGGGGGATTTAAAAAATTTTGTGGAGTTTGAGCAATGTCTCATCAATCAGAACTAATTAGCCAAGACATCTTGGGATATTTAAAACAGCATGAGCAAAAAGACTTATTGCGTTTTCTCACTTGCGGTAACGTCGATGATGGTAAAAGTACTTTAATCGGTCGTTTACTTTATGATTCAAAATTGATCTATGAAGATCAATTGCAAGCGGTAACACGTGACTCTAAAAAAGTCGGCACAACTGGCGATGCGCCTGACCTTGCTTTACTGGTCGATGGTTTACAAGCCGAGCGCGAACAAGGCATTACCATTGATGTGGCGTATCGTTATTTCTCAACTGAAAAACGTAAGTTCATCATTGCCGATACACCAGGGCATGAGCAATATACCCGCAACATGGCAACGGGTGCCTCGACTGCTGACCTTGCGATTATTTTGATTGATGCGCGTTATGGCGTGCAAACGCAGACCCGCCGTCACACCTTTATTGCTGGGTTGCTCGGTATTAAGAATATCGTAGTGGCGATTAATAAAATGGATTTGGTAGAGTTTTCTGAAACTCGCTTTAACGAAATTCAAGTTGAATACGATGCGTTCTTAAGCCAGTTGGGCGACCGTCGTCCTGCGAATATTATCTTCGTGCCTATTTCGGCATTGAATGGTGATAACGTGGTGAACGTATCTGCTAGCACGCCGTGGTACACGGGTCAAACCTTGATGAACATACTAGAGTCGGTGGAAATTAAACGCGAATCGAATAAACGTGAATTCCGCTTCCCTGTGCAGTATGTGAACCGTCCAAACTTAGATTTCCGTGGCTTTGCAGGAACGATTGCACTCGGTGAAATTAATGTGGGCGATGAAATTGTTGCATTGCCATCGGGTAAAAAATCGACTGTTAAAGAAATCGTCACTTTTGATGGCAATTTAGAGCAAGCAATTGCAGGTCAAGCTGTAACTTTAACCTTAAATGACGAAATTGATATTTCACGTGGTAACGTTTTAGTTCGTGCTGGCGAGCAACCGTTAATTTCACGTAGCGTCCGTGCTTCTGTGGTGTGGATGAATGAACATGCACTCGTGAAAGGCAAATTGTACAACTTAAAAGTGGGTACGCAAACTGTACCGGCCAAAGTCACTGCCATTAACTACCGTGTCAATGTCAATACTTTAGAACATAGCCAAGTTGAAGAACTCGAGCTCAATGCTATTGCCGATGTAATCGTTGAGTTTGATGCGCCAGTAGTGTTCGATCAATACCAAGACAGTCGTTATACGGGCTCATTCATTTTTATTGACCGTTTAAGCAACGTGACGGTTGGTGCGGGGATGATTGAAGCCGCGGTTGAATGGTCTGCTCATAGCGCACCTGTAACGGCAGAAGATCGTGCTGCACGTTTGGGTCAAAAACCGACGGCTATAGGTGTGTCTGCACAACTCATTGAAAAAGCGCAGGCTTTGGAAAGTCTATTGATTCAACAAGGTGTGGTGGCAATTGCAAAAGCTGATCTAAGCGCAGAGCAAATTGCTCTATTGCGTGAAACTGGTGTGATTGTGGTGACCACTACGGTGGACGGTACCGACACAGATGTAACCGCCGATACTGTTGAAGAAGTTGCCGAGCAAATTGTACAGTTGGTGCGTTTATAATTCATCGCACTTGCTGACTTAAACCCGCTACGGCGGGTTTTTATTGGCAAATATCTCACAGCGAAAAGCTGTCAACTGCACACAAGCTGTAGGTTGTTGATCTAATCCAGCTACATCATGCGCGAGGTGCTGTTATACTAGGGCACTTTATTCGTTGGAATGTTCCATGACTGTTCTCTCTGTGCAGGAAAAGCTGCAAAAACTGACCGATCTTCAACATGCTAAATTGACACAGCTTGCCGAACAAGTGATTCAACGCAGCAGTAAAGCACAGCGTCAGGACAGCTATAAAAATGCCTTAGTTGAACTGAATAAAAGCTTTGAACAATATTTTGCCGAAGCGGCAACCATTGCGTTTGGTTTACATCCAGCCCAAGCCAAAAAAATCCGCTATAAAAAAGACCGTATTAAAACTTTTAAACAACACGGTCTAGATTATCAAAACATAGATGGCGCAGAAACCGCACAAATTCTATCTTTAATTGCTCAAGCCATTGTCTATGAAGATGCGACTGTCACCGCAGATTTAGATAATACGTTTCCATTTTGGAAAGAGGGCTATCCAATGGTGCAATTTGACAATACCTATAGCATTTTAGCCGAAGATATTAGCTTGCATTTCCAACAAGTATTACAAGAGCTGAGTAATTACTTACAATAACATCGACTTTTGATTAAATTTCAAACGCTTTTGCCCTACACTAGGGCAAAGGAGTAAATAAGCGCTGTGAATGGAAAAACTTTATGGCGATGTTTTATGTTGTGAAAAATAGCTTAAGAAAGATTGAGATAACAGAGAATTTTATGATAAGAAAATAAGATGCTCCAGAGATGCCGCTGCATGTCGTTACCCTTGAACCCTAAAGTTCAAGGTGGAGGTGACGCATACTTGCTGGGTTTCCTGCACGTGGCAGGCATACACTCTAAATATGCAGAACACATCCTAATGTGATGATATCGGCTCAGGGGAATCGGACTCGCTGGCGAACATCCTAGAACAGCTTTAGTATAACTGATCTAGCATTGATAACAATAATTAGCGGTGGCTTCTGTGTAACCATAATGTCTAATTGCTTGTGCTTTGTGCAAACGCATTCAAACCCAGTGCAAATTTACTCTACAGTCTGTTCTACATCTTCCAAAATGCTTTGTAGCAAATGCTCGCAATGCGCATATTGTTGTAAAGATTTATTCAAAATAAACACATCTTGCGCCATTTGCAGTGCGGTCATAATCACCAATTTATTATGTTCTACACGTGGTGCATTACGGCGCATTTCTTGGAATTTTTGATTAAGCAATTCCGCAGCACGCTCTAATTCTTCACGTTTATCTACCGTGGTATTGAGGCGGAAAGTCTGTTCAATTAGACGCAGTTCAACAACAATTGCTTCACTCATGTTGTGCTTTCCTCTTGGTTTTCAGCATTTGGATGTGCAAGCTGCTGAATTTCTTGGGCATGTTGATCTTGTGCAGTACCTAAAATTGCCAAGCGTTGAATAATGGCTTCAACTTTAGATTTGGCCAACTCATTTTTTTGTAACAAGCGATCACGGTCTTGTTGCAAATCTTGAATTTCCTGCTGGCTGCTGCGTTGTTGCGCTTGCATTTTTTCTTTGCTAACGCGCAATTCATTCCGCTCTGCCAAAATTTCTTGGAAGCGATTTTTTAAATCGGTGGTACTTTTTTCTAAACGACTATAGCGTTCAGCCAAAGTGGTGGCATCTTGATTGAGCAGATTATATTGATCTTGCAACTGGGTCATTTGTTCAGTTACGTTATCAAACTCTTGTTGCTTTTGCGTGATGAGCGTGTTTTTCTGCACAATTTGCGCATGTTGTTCTGTTTCAGCTAAGTGTTTAGCTTCGGTGAGCGAGGTATTTTCGCTCTCTAACTGATGTAAGCGTGTTTTTAACACCGCTATATGCGCTTGAAGACGCTGTAATTGTTCTAACATAACGAGGTCGCACAGAGTTGCAATCAAAGGTAATATATACAGCAGTATAGAGATTGGATAAACGAATGCAAGACGATATTTCAGGTTGGAACGAATGGAGCGCTCATTTTGATGGAATTGACGAAATTTCAAGTCCGAGTGAGTTACATGGTTTGCTCACAGGTATAGTTTGTGTGACTCAAGCGCCAAGCAGCGATGAATGGTCACAAATCTTAAACACCCTAAATGTACCTGCTTTAAGTGCAGAAGCACTGCAAAGTCTGACCGATGAAGCCGAAGATGTCGCTAATGCCTTGTCAGACGATGAATTGGACTATTTACCGATGCTGCCAGACGATAGTCATGGGTTGGAACCACGTGTACAGGCTTTGGCAGATTGGTGCGCAGGCGTGGTGCTTGGTTTTGGTTTGGCGTCGGGACATATTCGTGGCGAAGAACAAGAGTTAATTCAACACTTACAAGATGTAGCAGGTGTGGAATTTGAAGACAGCGATAACGATGAAGAAGGTGAAGAAAGCTATCATGAACTGTACGAATTTGTACGCTTGATTCCTGTGAGTTTGTCCATTGGTCGTCAAAAAATTGTGGTAGCTGAAAGTTCATTATTAAAAAACTTTCATGCTAAAAAACGTAATGCAGGCGATATGAGCGAGGCGCAAAATGTGGTGGAAATGTTTACCCCGCATCGTCCGAGTTAAGACGGTTTTTAAATCTCCCTAAATCCCTCTTTTAAAAGAGGGACTTTCTAGCTAGTCGCAGGATAATATGAAACTCACTCAAGCCGATTTCAAACAACGCCGAGACCGCCTAGCTGCGCAACTGGGCAACAACAGCATTGCGGTCATTGCTACCCGTGCAGAAATGTATCGTAACCGCGATGCAGACTATAAATATCGGGCCGACAGTAGTTTTTATTATCTGACTGGATTTGCCGAACCCGAAGCCGTCGCGGTGATTGAAACTTTTGCAGCAGGCGAACCATATCGCTATAGCTTGTTTTGCCGTGAACGCAATCGGGCAATGGAAATCTGGAATGGTTATCGGGCAGGGCTTGAGGGCGCAGTTGAACTATACGCCGCCGATGAAGCCTATACGATTAGCGAACTCGATGAAAAAATCATCACCAAATTATTGAATAAACAACGGTTTTATTATCGCATTGGGCAGCAGTCAGAGTTTGATGCACGTGTCAGTCAATGGATGCAAAAAGCCGATGCACAACAACGCCGTGGCGGAACTGCACCTGCGGAAATGATACAACTTGACCGTCTAGTCGATGAAATGCGTCTAAAAAAATCGGCGCAAGAAATCGAACTGATGCAAATTGCTTCGAATATCAGTGCCGAAGCACATACGCGTGCAATGCAAACCGTAAAATCGAATATGATGGAGTATGCGCTCGAAGCTGAACTGAATTATATTTTTGGTAAAAATGGTTGCGTACCGTCGTATAACAGCATTGTCGGTGGCGGTGCAAATGGCTGTATTTTGCATTATGTAGAAAATAATCAGCCCTTAAAAGATGGTGATTTAGTGTTGATAGATGCTGCATGTGAATACGAGTTTTATGCCTCAGACATCACTCGGACTTTCCCTGTGAATGGCAAATTCAGTCCTGAACAAAAAGCACTGTATAACATTGTATTAGATGCTCAACTGGCGGCGATTGATGCGACTCGTATTGGCAATCACTATAAATATCCACATGAAGTTGCAGTGAAAATTCTCACGCAAGGTTTGGTAGATTTAGGTCTGCTTAAAGGCAATGTAGACGAGTTGATAAAAAATGAAGCCTTTATGCAATTTTTTATGCATGGCACAGGGCATTGGCTTGGCATGGATGTGCATGATGTTGGTGCATACAAAGTAGCTGATGAATGGCGTGCTTATGAAGTTGGTATGGTGGTGACGGTTGAGCCGGGTTTATATATTGCCCCAGATGATGAAAAGGTGGATGCGAAATGGCGTGGCATAGGCATACGTATTGAAGATGACATCGTTGTGACCGAAAATGGTCCGCTGGTGCTGACTAAAAATGTAGTCAAAACAGTGGAAGAAATTGAAAGTTTGATGGCAAAAAAATAAGTTATTGTGGTCGAAAGTGAATATTAGGCATGTAGGCCTCACAAAGTACAAATTCCATTGCTCATTTAAGTTAGGTTAAGATAGTTTGCACATCAAGTCATGCAAAACAGATAAGGAATAACAGTATGCAACAACAGCTTGTCATTGTTGGTGGGGGAATGGTCGGGCTTAGCCTTGCGCTCATGTTGGCAAAAGCCAATATTGCAGTAAAGCTGTTAGAAGCAGTGACTTACCCAAATTACGATGACGAAAATGTTGCGCCTTATCACTCTAGTTTCGACGCACGTAATACCGCATTGTCACGCCGTAGCGTACAGATTTATCAAAAGCTCGGCTTGTGGGATGCCTTGCAGCAACATGCCACGCCTATTCTGCAAGTACACATCACCGAGCAAGGTAGCTTTGGTAAGGCACGTTTAGTAGCCGAACAAGAAAAAGTAGAAAGCTTTGGACAAGTCATTGAAAATGCTTGGCTTGGTCGTGTGTTACTCACTCAAGTTCGTCAGCAGCCCTTGATTGAATTGATTGATGGTGTGCAAGTGACTGCATTGCAGCAACAAGCCAACCAAGTCAAAATCACTGCACAACGGCAAGGCGGAACTTTAGATTTCGTTACGCCGTTGCTGATTGCAGCCGATGGTCGAGATTCCTTTTGTCGTCAAGCTGTAGGCATAGGTGCAGATGAACATGACTATGATCAAGTGGCAATAGTGACCACCGTACAAACCTCAAAACCCCATCAACAAGTAGGCTTTGAACGTTTTAGCGCACTTGGACCGTTGGCGCTATTGCCATTGCCGGGTGAGTACCTCCGTTCGGTGGTATTTCCAGTTAGAAAAGGCACTGAACAACAATTTTTAGGCGCAGAAAATGACCAATATTTCCTTGATACCTTGCAACACACCTATGGTG
>SSHD01000038.1 GCA_008017255.1 Acinetobacter sp. | reverse complement strand
GAAATGGATCACACCAACAAAAACATCCACCCATCTAAAGTTGTTCAGATTGGTGATGAAGTTGATGTTATGGTGCTTGAAGTTGATGAAGAGCGTCGTCGTATTTCATTGGGTATCAAACAAACTCGTGCGAATCCATGGGAAGAGTTTGCTAAAGCAAATGAAAAAGGCGAAAAAGTTTCAGGTACGATTAAGTCAATCACTGACTTCGGTATCTTCATCGGTTTGTCTGGCGGTATCGACGGTCTAGTTCACTTGTCTGATATTTCTTGGAACGAACAAGGTGAAGAAGCGATTCGTCGTTACAAGAAAGGCGATACAGTTGAGGCTGTGATCTTATCTGTAGATGCTGAAGGTAACCGTATTAGCTTAGGTATCAAGCAACTTAACAACGATCCATTCAATGATTTCTTAGCTGCGAATGAACGTGGTGCTTTAGTTAAAGGTACAGTGACTGCGGTTGATGCTAAAGGCGCAACTGTTAAACTTGCTGATGACATCGAAGCTACACTAAAAGCATCTGAAATCAATCGCGATCGCGTTGAAGATGCCACTAAGTTCTTAGAAGTTGGTCAAGAAGTTGAAGCGAAGATCATCAACGTAGATCGTAAATCTCGTTCTATCAACTTGTCGATCAAAGCGAAAGACGAAGCTGAAGAGAAAGAAGCATTGAACACAGCGCGTCAAGCGGCTGCTCAAACTACTGACGCAAATGGTCCCAAAACCATTGGTGACTTAATTAAAGCTCAAATGAAGTAATTTGTTAAACAGTACGTTTTTTGTAAAAAAGACGTACTTTTTATACAAAAATACTGTAAACGGTAGCGTAGTATTGATGTACTGCGCTACCGTTTTGTATTTAAACAGGTTATTATAAAAATATTAAAAAGTAGCAATAATTAAAGGGGTCATCAATGACTACTGAAGCACTTAATAAATCTGATTTAATTGAACGGATTGCGCTAAAAAACCCACATCTTGCAGAACCATTGGTTGAAGATGCGGTGAAAATTATGATTGACCAAATGATCGAAGCATTATCATCTGGTGATCGAATTGAAATTCGTGGTTTTGGTAGTTTTGCACTACACCACCGTGAGCCACGTTTAGGGCGTAACCCTAAAACAGGTAAATCTGTAGATGTTGCGGCAAAGGCGGTACCGCATTTCAAACCAGGTAAAGCACTTCGTGACGCCGTCAACGAATCTGCTAAATAAGCGTCGAGGTGTTTATGCGTTATGTACTGATTGCATTACTCATTGCCATATTTGGGTACTCGCTCGCCTTGGTGCTGCAAAACCCTGCTGAGCTACAGGTAGATTTATTATTTACCCAAGTACCGGCAATGCGTTTAGGTTTATTGCTGTTATTAACTTTGGTCTTAGGTGTAGTGGTGGGCTTATTGCTTGGGGTACAGGTCTTCCGTGTATTTCAAAAAGGTTGGGAAATTAAGCGCCTACGCAAAGACATTGATTACTTGCGCAAAGAACAAATTACATTTGCGCAGCAAGCCGCCGCAGAAGCTGCAACCAGTACAAGGCATGAAAAAACTGTATCAGATATTAGCTACCAAAATAAAAGCCCATTATAATATGGGCTTTATTTTGTCTGGGAAGAACAGCTCTTGAGTATCATTGTTGCATTAGATGCAAAAAGCGAATATCACGCTTTGACGATTGTGGAACAACTTGATCCTGCTTTATGTCGTGTAAAAGTGGGCAAAGAGCTTTTTACTCATGCTGGTCCATCTGTTGTTCAAAAATTACAACATCAGGGTTTTGAAGTTTTTCTCGATTTAAAATTTCATGATATTCCGAACACTACTGCACAAGCGGTGTGTGCTGCTGCGGACTTGGGTGTGTGGATGGTGAATGTACATGCATCTGGTGGTCGGAAAATGATGCAAACCTGTGCGGAGCGTTTACAAGCAGGCAACTATCAAACCCAACTCATAGCAGTGACGGTGTTGACCTCTATGGGGCGTGAAGATTTGTGCGATATTGGTTTAGACATTGAACCCGTCGAGCAGGTCAAACGCTTAGCCAAGTTAACTCAAGAAAGCGGTTTAGACGGTGTTGTGTGCTCAGCACAAGAAGCGAAAATTTTACGTGATATGCTGGGGCAAGATTTTGCCTTAGTCACGCCGGGTATTCGCCCAGAAGGCGCAAATGCAGACGATCAAAAACGCATTGTGACTCCAAAACAAGCCATGCAAGATGGTGCAAGCCATTTGGTAATTGGTCGCCCGATTACTCAAGCTGCTCACCCAACCGACATGTTAAAGTCGATTTTAGCGTCAATTTAATAGTGCGAAGCATTGAAATCGCAATTCGGTTTAATCTCTGAGATTAAACAAAAAACAGGCTGATATACAGCCTGTTTTTTATGCGAAACTTAGTGTTTTAAGCAGCGTCACGTTTGCTAGCGCTTACTGTGCCAATAAACTGATAATCAGCGACATTCACCTTGCGTGTTTCTAACCAATATTTCCAGCTATAGCTAGGCCAAATTGAAAAGTTTTTACCGGTAGCAGTTTGGTACCAACTGCTACAACCACCTGTTTGCCATACGGTACCTTGTAGTGATTGTTGAGTACGTTCATTGAATTGGTCTTGTACGTCTTGTTTAATTTCAACAGCTTGTTGACCAGTTTTTTCCACAGCTTGCATTAACTGGATAATATGATTGACTTGAGATTCAATCATAAAGATCACCGAGTTATGCGACAGCATGGTATTAGGTCCAACCAACTGAAATAGGTTAGGGAAGTTTTTGGTAGAAATACCATAATAGCTTTCCGCACCGTCTTTCCATGCTTGTTTTAGCTCTACACCGTTGCGACCAATACAATCAAAATGTTTTAGATATTTCAGTGGATCAGTCACAAAGCCAGTGCCATAAATTAAACAGTCAATTTGACGCTCTACGCCATTTTTAGTGATGATGCTATTGGCCGTGATTTCTTGAATAGCATCGGTAATTAACGCAACATTGCTGCGGTTAAAGGTCGGGAAGTATTTGTTGGAAATTAAAATACGTTTACAGCCCATCACATAATCAGGGGTCAATTTTTTGGCAATAGCTTTGTCTTTAACTTGAAATTGAATAAATGCTTCTGCCAGTTTTTGTCCGTATTTCATAATCTGTGGCTGTAGAATGGGTACAACACGAGATTCATTGCTCCAATACAAACGAGCACGATGAAATTGGCGATAAATATTGGAGGCTTTAAACAAATTTTTGCTCAGTTTTGAATATTTACGTTCATCACGCGGCAGCACCCACGCTGCGGTACGTTGGTAAACGTCAAGCTGTTTGACTTGTTTAGCAATTTCAGGAATATATTGAATGGCACTTCCGCCAGTACCAATCGAGGCAACCGATTTACCTGTTAAATCGTAGTTATGATCCCACTGTGAGGAATGGAATACTTTGCCTTTAAAGTTTTCGATGCCTTTGATGTGTGGAATTTGCGGTACGTGTAATGGACCAGAAGCAAAAATGACAAACTGAGCTTCAAGCGTAGGCTGGTTTTTAATTTGTACCGTCCAAACATTACGTGTTTCATCAAATTCGGTGTGAATAACTTCGTGTTGAAACTTGCAATAGTCCTTGAGTTTATATTGCGCAGTAATGTCTTGCACATAGTCAAAAATTTCGACTGCTTCGGCATAGCGTTTTGACCAGTCGGTTTTGGGTGCAAAAGACAGTGAATACATGTGTGATTGCACATCACAAGCAGCACCAGGATATTGGTTTTCGCGCCATGTGCCACCGACATCGTTCGATTTTTCTAAAATAACGAAATCATGGATTTGGCTTTGTAGTAGGCGAATCGCCATCGCTAAACCACCAAAACCTGAACCAATAATTGCAACTTTGGTTTTTTGAATCGTATTTTTGCTTAAATCACGCATTGCCCAATACCTTGCACAGCTAAATTTTGCGTGATTTTAAAGCTTTTAGCGGGATTATATATGTGCATATTGACCAAAATCTTTATAGTATCGGCAATAGTATTTTGGTATTTTTTGTGCTAAAAAATTTATAATAAAAAAAATATGTACTAAAATCTGTAAATTACAGTGCTATTGTGCAGCAGTAAAAATAATCTTTTTTGCTGCTTAGGCAATGATAATTAAGCCTAAAATCTAATGCCATTCACTGCAATGTTGGTTATAATTTTCAGCAATTGAAAGTGTACTAACATTTTATGACAAATTCTAAACTAGACTTACATAGCACTGCATTTATTGCTACATCTCCGCTTGAAAAATATACGCAAGCGATTGAGTCGGGACAATTTATGCCTGATGAAGCGCAAGCGCAGGCGGTGCAAGAGTTGGATCGGGTTTGGAAAGAATTATTTACCCGCTATAAATCTACCAAAACTGCATTTAGACGTTTTCGTCGTCAGACCAGCCCGAAAGGCGTATATATGTGGGGCGGTGTGGGGCGTGGTAAAACGTGGCTGATGGATCAGTTCTATGATTCGATTCCATTTCGACGCAAAACGCGTTTGCATTTCCATCATTTTATGCAGCAAGTGCATAAAGAGTTAAACAAGCTATCTGGTCAGCGCAATCCTTTAGAATTAGTGGCCGATCAAATTTATAAAAATGCTGTGGTGATTTGTTTTGATGAGTTTTTTGTATCAAACGTCACCGATGCGATGATTCTAAGCGATTTATTCCAAAAATTATTTGAACGTGGTGTGACGCTGGTTGCGACTTCAAATATCGCCCCAGAAGGCTTATATAAAAACGGGATCCATCGGGATCGTTTTTTACCGACCATTGCCTTGGTACAGCAACATTGTGCGGTGTTAAATGTCGATGCCGGCGTAGATTATCGCTTACGTGTGCTGAAACAAGCGCAATTGTTTAAGCATCCTTTAAGGGCTGATGCCCATGCCTGGATGAATGAGCGTTTTCAAGCTTTAACCCATACTCAAATGCCATGCAATACGTCTATTATCATTAACAGTCGCGTGGTGGAAACACTCGGTCATACCGAAGATGTGTTGTGGTGTGAATTTTCTGAACTGTGTTTTAAACCCCGCAGCCCAGCCGACTTTATTGAAATCGCTAATATTTACAATACGGTATTGGTGAGTAATGTACCGCATTTGACTGATTTTTTATCGGAAGGCACACGACGTTTTATTTATTTGGTCGATGAGTTTTATGATCGTGGTGTGAAGTTGTTGTTGACCTCGGAAGATTCTATTGTCGAGCTGTATCAAGGCGAAAGATTGGCATTTGAAATTGAACGCACTCGCTCGCGGTTATTGGAAATGCAATCTGATGAATATTTGCATTCGGAACATCATCAAATATAAATTCTAGCAAGTTATAAAGATATTCTTCGGAATGTCTTGGTTTTAAGTTTCAAGCGTGAATACGGTATTCGATAGAATATTGCGCTCACGACTTGAATTTAAACAAAACGGAGTATGCCATTGATAAATGTGTAGCGACTTAATTGTGTAAATTGAGTGATATAGGAGGTATTGCTTGCCAATACTTTCTATAAAAAATGCTTACCATTTAGCAATGTGATATTACTATTTCAGACGAGTATAAATCGGTATACTAGCTCTCTTGTTATAGAAAGTTAGCACCATTAGGAAAGACAATGACTGTACGTATTCAAAAAGGCAAGCTAGCAATTGCTAAAGAGCTTTACGATTTCATCGAAAATGAAGCTTTACCGGGTTCTGGTTTAGACAGCGAAACTTATTGGAAAAACTTCGAGCAAGTCGTTGTCGATCTTAGCCCAAAAAACAAAGCCCTATTGGCTAAGCGTGAAGCAATTCAAGCTAAAATTGATGAATGGCACCGCAATAACAAATTTGAACTGAATGCTTATAAAGCATTTTTAACCGAAATTGGTTACTTAGAAGCAGAAGTTGCTGACTTCCAAGTTACAACTGAAAATGTAGATGAAGAAATTGCATTATTGGCTGGTCCACAGCTGGTTGTACCAGTACGTAACGCACGTTACTGCTTAAACGCTGCCAATGCGCGTTGGGGCTCTTTGTACGATGCATTATATGGTACAGATGTCATTTCAGAAGAAAATGGTGCTGAGAAAGGTAAGGGCTACAATCCAGTTCGTGGCGACCAAGTGATTGCGTTTGCTAAGAATTTCTTAAACCAAAGTTTCCCATTGGCACAAGGTTCACATGCCGATGCAACTAAATATGCCGTTGCCAACAATGCCTTAGTTGTGACTTTAAAAGATGGTTCAACTACCACTTTAGCGCATCAAGCACAATTTGTCGGTTTCAATGGTGAAGCTGCAAACCCAACAGAAATCGTTTTATTAAATAATGGCTTGCATGTCATTATTGATATTGATGCTAACAGCACCATTGGTAAAACAGATGCAGCTGGCGTAAAAGACTTAACCCTAGAAGCTGCTGTAACTACCATTCAAGACTTAGAAGATTCTATTGCAGCAGTAGATGCTGAAGAAAAAGTAGAAGGCTACCGTAACTGGTTAGGTCTAATGAAAGGTGACTTACAAGAATCAATCGAGAAAAATGGTAAAACCGTTACTCGTAGCATGAATAAAGACCGTACCATTCAAAACTTAATTGGCGGTACCACGACTTTACATGGTCGTTCACTGATGTTGCTGCGTAACGTGGGTCATTTAATGACAAACCCTGCGGTACTTGTTGAAGGTCAAGAAATCTATGAAGGTATTATGGATGCATTGGTTACGCCATTGCTTTCTTTTGCTGATATTAAAGGTCAAAACAGCAACAAGAACTCACGCAAAGGTTCAATGTACATTGTTAAACCAAAAATGCACGGCCCAGAAGAAGTTGCTTTTGCCGTTGAGCTATTTGAACGTGCTGAACAAGCGCTTGGCTTGCCTGCTAAAACCCTTAAAATCGGGATTATGGACGAAGAACGTCGTACATCTGTGAACTTGAAAAACTGTATTGCAGCAGCCAAAGAACGTACGATTTTCATTAACACTGGTTTTATGGACCGTACAGGTGATGAAATCCATACCTCTATGGAAGCTGCGCCAATGGTTCGTAAAGAAGCCGTTAAAGCACAAAAATGGATTGCATCTTACGAAAACCGTAACGTTGCAATTGGTTTGGCGAGTGGTTTGCAGGGTAAAGCGCAAATTGGTAAAGGTATGTGGCCAAAACCAGACAGCATGAAAGATATGTTGGCGACTAAAACAGCACATCCAAATGCAGGTGCAACGTGTGCATGGGTACCATCACCAACAGGTGCGGTGCTGCACGCAATGCATTACCATCAAATTAATGTAAAAGCACGTCAAGATCAGTTAAAAGCTGAAGACATGCTGTCTTTAGATGATTTGTTAACTCCGCCATTTGCACCAGAAACCAACTGGACGGCTGAAGAGTTGACCAACGAACTTGAAAATAACTGTCAAGGTATCTTGGGTTATGTCGTGCGTTGGGTCGACTTAGGTGTAGGTTGTTCTAAAGTGCCAGACATTAACAACGTGGGCTTGATGGAAGACCGTGCAACATTACGTATTTCATCTCAACACGTTGCCAACTGGTTACGCCACGGTATTGTAACGCGTGAGCAAGTTGAAGAAGTGCTGAAGCGTATGGCAGTTATTGTAGATCAGCAAAATGCGAATGATCCACTATATAACGCAATGTCGACTGACTTTGACAACAATATTGCATTCCAAGCTGCTTCTGACTTGATTTTTAAAGGCTGTGAGCAACCATCTGGCTATACCGAGCCATTGTTGCATGCTGCACGTTTAAAACTTAAAGGTTATAAAGGTGACTAATTTCGATTAGTCCCCTGGCATACTGCAAAGACCTTTCACAATGAAAGGTCTTTGTTTTTATGAGGCTAGAATAAATAACGCAATTGTTGAGAGAAATAAAAAAGACTTCAATATGAAGTCTTTAGTCGATAAAAAAATAGAATTAACGCGCCAAATTTTTAAAAATATGTTTTAAAATGTCCATGGTTTTTTCTAGTTGCAATGGGGTTAAACCATCAAAAGATTGCTCTAAAATAACCGAAGTCAG
>SSHD01000128.1 GCA_008017255.1 Acinetobacter sp. | reverse complement strand
GATGTTTAGACTAAGTTGTGCGAAAATCATCGCAAAAGCCATACAAAATACATTGATTCGCGGCGTCAGCACAATTAAAATAGTGCGGTCATCACCTGAGCAAGAGCAAAGCAGCGCTTTGATCGCAGCGCAAGGAAAGGACAGGGATATTTACTTGCGGAACGTTGTTGCTCATACTGCGTTATGTTTCACGAAACGTTGTTTCTTGTCATTTAGAATGACTAAAATTCGCAAACCATGCCTTGTATCGTTTAAAAATCTTGCGCCAAAAATGGCTCATGTCGCAAGTATCTGTGAAATGTCATCAGAGCCTCATATAAATGCTGCATTATTTGGAGAGTAGGCATGAGTTCAGTGCAGTTTGATCATGTTACGGTCATTAAAAAGTCAAATGTGTATTTTGGTGGGGCGTGTATTAGCCATACCGTGCAATTTGAAGATGGTACCAAAAAGACTTTAGGTGTGATTTTGCCTACGGAACAGCCGTTAACCTTTGAAACCCATGTACCGGAACGGATGGAAATTATTTCTGGTGAGTGTCGTGTCAAATTTGCCGACAGCACCGAAAGTGAATTATTCCGTGCGGGTCAGTCTTTTTATGTCGCAGGCAATAGCTTATTTCATATTGAAGCCGATGAAGTGCTCGACTATGTGTGCCATTTAGAAGGCTAAGCACTGTCGCTTAAAATCGAGTACACTAGAGCTGAACAAAATCCTGTAAAGTTGCTTTGCAGGATTTTTATTTTTAGGAAATCCCCCAACTTCTTTATAGAGATCACTCATGGCAAAAGCTGAATATTATTATGGCGTGCATTCGGTAGAGTCATTATTGGAGTTAGAGCCAGAGCGGGTCTTAACTTTATTTACCTTGAAAGGGCGTGATGATCAGCGCTTGCAAAAAATATTGCAGTTGGCAGCACCGTTTGGCATAAGCGTGCAACAAGCCAGTCGTGATAGTTTGGAAAAATTAGCTGGTTTGCCGTTTCATCAGGGGGTGGTGGCTGCGGTACGTCCGCATCCAGTGTTAAATGAAAAAGATCTGGACGATTTGATGCAACACACGCCAAATGCATTGTTATTGGCGCTCGATCAAGTGACCGATCCACATAATCTCGGTGCATGTATCCGTACTGCGGCAGCGATGGGCGTGCATGCGGTGATTGTGCCGCGCGATCGCGCTGCCAGCCTAACCCCAACCGCGCGCAAAGTGGCAGCTGGTGGGGCGGAGAAAGTGAAGTTTATTCAAGTCACCAACTTGGCTCGCACTTTGGCACATTTAAAAGACAGCACTCATACTCGTGTTATTGGCACCCTGTTGGATGAAAAAGCCTTGCCACTTCAGCAATGTGATTTTAATGGTGCGGTGGTGATTGTGATGGGTGCAGAAGATACTGGTCTAAGACCGATTACACAGTCACAATGCGACCAAACCGTATATATTCCAATGTCTGGCGATTTGCAAAGCCTGAACGTGAGTGTGGCAACCGGTATGGCATTGTATGAGGCATGTCGGCAGCGAAATAGTGTATAATTCACGTAATATTAGCCAATGTGATTCCACATGACTGCTCGCGCACAAGGCTATCTGTTTGTATTGATTACAATGTGTATTTGGGGTGGCTTTACCATCTTGTCACGTCTAAATTTGCATTGGCATATCAGTGCGTGGGACTTAGTGGCCATGCGTTTTGCGGTTGCATTCATTATATTAATGCCAATCTTAATTTATAAAAAAGATTTCGCGTTTTTGTGGCATCCTCGTCCAGTTATTTTGGCACTCACCGGTGGTTTGGCTTATTGTCTGTCGGTCTATACCGCTTTTTTACACGCCCCTGCGGCACATGCAGCCATTTTTTTGAATGGTTGTATTCCGCTCTGTACCGCTGTGGCAGCTTATCTACTGTTTCGGCAACCCTTTGACCGACATACTTGGCTCAGCCTCATCATTATGCTGAGTGCACTGGCACTGATGGGCTATCTACTGTTGCAGCAGCAGGCTACAGCATTAGGTTGGGGCGATGTGTCATTTTTCCTGAGTGCGGTGTGGTGGGGCATCTTTACAGTATTGCTTAAACAGTGGAAATTGTCGGCATGGCATTCGATGGTCAGTGTAGCGATTTGGTCGGCAGTGATCTATTTACCGATTTATCTGCTGTTTATTCCGCAGCATTTTTCCGATGCTGCGCCAGTACACTTATTGGTGCAAGGTTTGTTTCATGGGGTGTTGGTGGTGATTGTGGCGACCTTAACCTATGTGGCGGCAATCGAGCGCTTAGGCGCATTTAAAACGGGTAGCATCGTCAGCTTAGCGCCATTTATTGCTGCGCTTGTGGCTGTGCCAGTGTTGGATGAGCCACTGAATATGGCGATCGTCTGTGGCTTGGTTGGTATGGGTGTTGGCGCATTGCAGCCGTGGCGATGGTTGCGTCCAGACACACTCAGTACGCAATTAAAACAACAAAATCAGGATTAAACGGCGTGTTCGGCGCGTTGCAAATAAGCAAGATGCAATACCTTGAGCTGCTGATACAAAGCATCTAATGAGCCATTATTTAACACAATATCATTAGCAAGTTGCTGCTTTTGATGGCGTGGCATTTGTGCGGCAATAATTTGCTGAATGTGTTCGATGCTGTGCCCATCACGTTGACTGGCACGCTGTATTTGGGTTGCTTCATCGACATCTATCAACAGACTATGCTGTACCAATTGATGTTGATTGCTTTCAAATAATAGCGGCGACACTAAAATCACATAGGGACTTTGTGCCTGCTGCAGTTGTTGGATGATGGATTGACGAATGGCAGGATGGGTAATCTTTTCCAATTGCTGCCTTGCTGCAGGGTCTTGAAAAATATGTTCACGCAGCGCCCGCCGATCAAGGCTACCATCTGCTAATAGCACCCAATCGCCAAAAGTTTGCTGAATGGCAGCTAAGGCAGCTTGACCAGGTGCCACAATTTCTCGCGCCACAATGTCGGCATCAACTACGTGAATACCTTGTGATTCAAACCATTGCGTTGCGGCAGATTTGCCGCTGCCAATCCCACCCGTAACCCCTAAGATAAAAGGCATTTTAACCGCCCAAATACACTTTCATAATTTGATCACCCCATAAAAAGGCAACCCAACCTGCAATGGCAATATAAGGACCAAAAGCAAAAGGTTGATTTTCACCGCGCATTTTCATCAGTACAATGCCAATGATGGCACCCACCACAGAAGAGAGAAGCACAATTAAAGGCAAAAACAGCGGCCCCATCCAAGCACCCAAAGCTGCAAGCAGTTTGAAGTCACCATAGCCCATACCTTCCTTGCCGGTGATGAGCTTAAATAGATAGTAAACCACCCACAAACATAGGAAACCAATCAAATAGCCCCAAATAGCAGCAGTTGCCGAGGTGTAAATGGCGAAACTGTTAATGCCTAAGCCTAAGGCAGCAAGCGGCAGGGTAAAGCGGTCGGGAAGTAATTGGGTGTCAAAATCAATGAAGGTCAGGGCAATCAATACCCAAGTGAAAATCAGACCAAATAGCATCTGTACACTTGCACCAAAAAACGCCACTACAGTCAAAGAACAGACTAAGGTTAAAAGCTCAATCAGTGGGTAGCGAATACTAATCGGGTTTTGACAACTACCGCATTTACCGCGCAGCACGAGCCAGCTGATGACAGGGATATTTTGATACCAACGAATAGGTGTATGACATTTCGGGCAAGTTGAGGCGGGTTTGCTCAGGGTTAATTTACTGTGATCAATCAGCGCTTGTTCAGGATGTAGCAGCATTTGACATTCTTGCTGCCATTCCTGTTCCATCATTTTGGGGGTGCGATAAATCACCACATTTAAAAAACTGCCAATACATAGGCTTAAAAACCCAACTGCCACATAAAGTGCAGTTGGGTTTTCAATAAACAATGAAACTAAAGATTGCATTCAACCACCAAATTAACCAACAATAGAACCCATTTGGAAGATTGGTAGGTACATGGCAATTACGAGGCCACCAACCAACACACCTAAAACTGCCATAATTAACGGTTCCATCATCGAGGTTAAGCCATCCACAGCATTGTCGACTTCATTTTCATAGTGGGTGGCGACTTTATCGAGCATACTGTCCAAAGCCCCTGATTCTTCACCAATCGCCACCATTTGAATTGCCATGGAGGGAAAGCGATTTGATGCACGCATTGCAAACTGTAGTTGTTGCCCAGTGGAGACATCGTCACGAATTTTCAGCACTGCCTCTTCATACACGACATTATTGGTTGCACCTGCGGTAGATTCAAGCGCATCAATTAAAGGTACACCGGCTGCGAATGTGGTGGCAAGCGTGCGACTGTAGCGCGCAATAATGGCTTTATAGACCAAATCACCAAATATCGGTAAACGTAATGCTAATTTATCCAAGGCATTTCTAAATTTTTTACTGCGTTTTTTCGCTTCAAGAAGGGCTGCGATAATCGTGCAAACCACCACAATCAGGATAAACCAATATTTTTGAGTCCAATTGGACATTGCGACCACCATTTTAGTAAAAGCAGGTAGGTCAGCACCAAAAGAGCTAAATACATCTTGGAACACTGGTACTACTTTCACCATCAAAATAATGGTTACAATCGCTGCAACAACCATAACGGAAATCGGATATTTCATGGCTTTTTTGATTTTCTGTTTCAGTAATTCACTTTTTTCTTTATAGATTGCAACTCGATCAAGCATGGTTTCCAATGCACCAGATTGTTCACCAGATTCAACCAAAGAACAAAACAAGTCGTCAAAATGTAAAGGGTATTTACGTAATGCACCAGCAAAGGTATTACCACCTTCAACCTCGCCTTTTATACCCAAGACCACTTCACGCATGGCTGGATTGTCTAGACCTTCAGCGACAATTTCAAAGCCCTGTACCAGTGGCACACCAGCTTTCATCATGGTCGCTAACTGACGGGTAAAAATGGTAATGTCTAAAGTCGTGACCTTTTTTTTCATTAAACCTTCGAGAATGTTTTTACGCTTTTCTCGAATATTTTTGATGATCACGCCTTGTTTACGTAGTGTGACTTTTGCCAAAGCCATACTGCGTGCTGGTAATTCCCCTTTAACTTTCGATCCTTTACGATCGACCCCTTCATAAGCGAAAGTAGGCATCATTTGTGCTTTTTTAGCTGCCATGACTGTAATCCTTTTTATTAATTTTATTCACTAGTTACTCGGTTGATTTCTTGCAGGGAGGTGACTCCTTGCATCACTTTTTTTAGCCCAGAACGGCGTAGATTATTAAACCCTGCTTGTTCCGAGGCTTGTGCAATTTGTAAAGCATTACCGTCTTCCATAATAATTTTAGAAATTTCAGGTGTAACCTTCATCACCTCATACACACCAACACGACCTTTATAACCTTCACGGCATTCTGAGCAGCCCACAGGTTGGAATATTTCGAACTCTGGGCTGGCCAAATCTTGTTCTGTAAAACCCATCTCGAGCAGACTTTGTCTTGGAATTTCGACTGGTGCTTTGCAATGAGAACATAGACGGCGTGCCAAACGTTGGGCAATCACCAAGTTGACCGAAGTTGCGATGTTAAACGAAGGTACCCCCATGTTGCGTAAGCGAGTCAGTGTTTCTGGCGCACTATTGGTATGCAAGGTTGACATTACCATGTGACCAGTTTGTGCAGCCTTAATGGCAATTTCAGCGGTTTCAAGGTCACGAATCTCACCGACCATGATAATGTCGGGGTCTTGACGCAAGAATGCTTTGAGTGCTGCAGAGAAAGTTAATCCAGTTTTGGTATTGACATTGACTTGGTTAATGCCTTCTAAGTTAATCTCTACTGGATCTTCGGCGGTCGAAATATTGGTATCTTCGGTATTGAGAATATTCAAACCAGTATATAAAGATACCGTTTTACCAGAACCCGTCGGTCCAGTAATCAACAGCATACCCTGTGGTTTGTCTAACGCATCCATAAACAAGGCTTTTTGATCTTCTTCGTAGCCGAGCGCCTCAATACCAAGCATGGCGCTAGAGGGGTCCAAAATACGCAGAACTAACTTTTCGCCAAACAAAGTCGGTAAAGAGTTGACACGAAAATCAATCGCTTTGGATTTAGATAGTTTGAGCTTAATTCGTCCATCTTGTGGCATACGTTTTTCAGAAATGTCCATTTGCGACATGACTTTTAAACGCGAGGCGAGGCGGGTTGCTAATTGTAAAGGTGGATGCGCGATTTGACGTAATACACCATCGACGCGGTATCTGACTCGATACATTTTTTCATAGGGTTCAAAATGCAAATCTGATGCACCCATACGAATCGCATCAATCAACAATTTATTAATGTACTTAACAATCGGCGCTTCTTCACCTTGCGGCGCATCGTCATCGTCATCGTTGGTGGTTGTAGACACGACATCAAGATCAAGGTTGATATCTTCATCTTCACCAAAATCAAAACTACCAGAATCGCCAAAATGTTGGTCGATTAGTTTTTCAAGCTTATTGTGTTCAACAATAATTGGTTCGATAGTGAGTTTGGTGTTGAAGCGAATCGCATCCATCGCATCAATATTGGTGGGGTTGCTGGTGGCGACATATAAGATTTGCCCACGTTGAATCAGCGGCACCACACGATGTTTTTGGATGAGTTTATTGTCTGTGATTTCCGGAGGTAGTGATAAAGGATCATATACAGCCAAATCAAAAAGCGGTTCACCAAATTCCAGTGAAATACTTTCTGCAATAGTGAGCGGCGTAAGACGATGGTGCTCGATTAAATGAGCCACAATGTCTTGCTGCGTCTTTTTGGCTGTATCCACTGCGCTTTGCATATTTGCAGCAGAGATATGACCATCCTCGACTAAGCGCCGAATAAACCCCGAAAATTTTGGAGACGTATGTAATTCTGACATCTGTCCGCCTTTGTCAATATGGTTATAATAGCTATTCTGAAAATTATACTTTTGTTACGCAAAAATACTACTACAGAAAGTGTTGTTTTTGACTTAATTCGGTGTAAAAACTTTGAACTGATCGAGTTTTTCACCGATTTATTTTTTAAATAGAAAGCCGATTTGCCAAACAAAGCAAGCAAAGAATGGTTAAAACCAAGCTATTTTTAAATAAATACAACAGGAAATATACCCTAGCGTTACGATATGGCGTGTTTTGATTGTTGAATGTCGATTTTAATTTTAACGATAGAAAAAACGGCAATTGATAAAAATCTGTGTAGAATATGCAGCATTTTGAGCAATTAATAAAGTTAGGTAGGCGAAGTATGTCGAATTCGACCATTACCCCTTGGGTTGTTGGTAATTGGAAAATGAATCCAATGCATGCTGATGCTGTGCAATGGGTTGAACAACTGCAGCAGTTATTGCAGCAAAATCCAATTGCGGCTGAATTGTGTCATATTGGTGTCGCACCAACCACGATTGCTCTCACCAGTATTCAAACGCAGCTCAAAAGCACGGTGCGAAACATTTATACAGTGGCGCAAGATGTTTCTCGTGTTGCGGGTACAGGTGCTTATACTGGCGAGGTGAGTGCTGAACTATTAAAAGATAGTGGTGTTACGTTGGTTTTAGTTGGTCACTCTGAACGTCGTGAATTGTTTGGTGATGATGTTGAGATTTTACAAGCTAAATTACAGCATGCTTTAAATGCAGGGTTGACGGTTATTTATTGTGTGGGCGAAAGCCTGCAACAGCGCGAACAAGGTTTGGCTGAGCAAGTAGTACTACAACAAATTTGTGATATTGCATCGATTGTGAAACCTGAACAATGGCAAAATATGGTTATTGCTTATGAGCCAATTTGGGCGATTGGTACAGGTAAAACTGCGTCTGCCGCAGATGCGCAAGCCATGCATGCGAAAATTCGCGCTGGTTTGCAGCAAATGACCGCCTTTGGTGGCAATATTGCCATTTTGTATGGTGGTAGTGTAAAGCCTGAAAATGCGGCTGAATTGGCTGCGTGCCCAAATATCAATGGTGCTTTAGTGGGTGGTGCATCTTTAAATGCACACTCTTTTTACCAAATTGCAAACTCATTTGCGCAAAGCAAATAACAAGGAATAGACATGTATAGTTTTATACTGGTTGTGCATATTATTTTAGCAATTTTAATTATTGCTTTGGTTTTGGTGCAGCAAGGTAAAGGCGCAGAAGCGGGTGCATCATTTGGTGGTGGCGGTGCAGCAACCGTATTTGGTGCATCTGGTGCGGGGAATTTCCTCACTCGTATGACCGCAATTTTTACTGCGATATTTTTTGTGACCAGTTTGACCTTGGCGGTGTTTGCCAAGAAGCAAACGACAGATGCTTATAGCTTGAAATCTGTACAAAATACAACGTCGCAACCTGTGGCGCCGCTTGAAACTTCATCAAATGCGCCAAAAACCACAGAATAAGATCAATTAGTCCTTTCCTTTTTGTATGGGAAGGACTAGAATGCGTCCCACAAAGCTGCGGTGGTGGTGGAATTGGTAGACACGCTACCTTGAGGTGGTAGTGCCTTCGGGCGTGGGGGTTCAAGTCCCCCCTTCCGCACCAAGCTGAATACCAGTTCAGTAAGGTGTTTGCAGTGATGTTGTTGCGGGATGGAGCAGTCTGGTAGCTCGTCGGGCTCATAACCCGAAGGTCGTTGGTTCAAATCCAGCTCCCGCTACCAAGTTTTAAAGAGTGTAGTAATGCTATTGTTATGAAGATGTTTGGCTCGTCGGGCTCAGCTCTCCATATAGATGGCGAAGGTCGTTGGTTCACATCCAGCTTCTGCTACCAAGTTTTAAAAGTGTATGGTGTTGCTATTGTTGTGAGGTTGTTGGCTTGTCGGGCTTGGCTTTCATATAAATGGCGAAGGCGATTGGTTTAATCTAACACCCACGCACATTTGATTAAGGTGCAACTTAATCAAGCAAGTATGAAGAAATTTTTAAATTGACTTTTTTTCATATTTGTATATAATTTTTGCACGTTGTTGCGGGATGGAGCAGTCTGGTAGCTCGTCGGGCTCATAACCCGAAGGTCGTTGGTTCAAATCCAGCTCCCGCTACCAAGTTTCTAAAACGGGTAGAATGTCATTGCTTGTAAAGTTGATTGCTCGTTGGGCTCAACTCTCCATATAATGGCGAAAGTCGTTGGTTCAATCCAACTTGCCGCTACCAAGTTTCTAAAAAGAGGCTCACAATAAGGTGGGCCTTTTTGCACAGTGAACGATGGTTTTCTGTGTCATATGGGGGCGATATACGCCCTTTTTTATTGGTTGTAATTAGCGATCGTGTGGTCTCGACATGCGCCGTATACGGCAAAGGTCAAATAGTCGTGCTTTACTATACGGTTAAGATTGATGGGCTCACATGAGAGCGATGAGCGTAAATGAAATTATCAAACAAATCTCAAGCATTACATGATCTAATCGCACCAGCTGTGGCTGCGTGTGGTGTAGAGCTATGGGGGATTGAATTTATCCCGCAAGGTAAGCGTTCTTTATTGCGTATTTATATTGATAAAGCGATTGAGGAGAGCGCGGCACCTGTTCTGAATGAAGATGGTGAAGTTGAACAAGGGCGTGGCATAGGTGTGCAAGATTGTGTACTGGTGACGCAGCAAGTCGGTGCGATGCTCGATGTACATGATCCAATTTCGGGTGAATATGCGTTAGAAGTTTCATCGCCGGGTTGGGATCGTCCAATTTTTCAATTGAATCAACTGCCTGCATACATTGGACAACAAGTAGCTTTGCGCTTAATTGCTGCTGTTGAAAATCGTCGTAAATTCCAAGCCAAATTAGTTTCTGTCGACTTAGACAAAGAGCTGATACAGGTGGAAGTAGACGGTAATCATATCCTCGAAATTGATAGTCATAATATTGATAAAGCAAATTTAATCTATCAAGACTAATATTAACTTAATTGTATAAGAAATCTGTAGGTGACTTATGGGCCGCGAAATTCTTACCGTTGCAGAAACGGTCAGTAATGAAAAAGGTGTTAGTCGTGAAGCGATCTTCGAGGCATTAGAGCAAGCGCTTGTTGCTGCAACGAAGAAAAAATTCTACGAAGGCACAAACTCAGAAGAAGCACAGCTTCGCATTGAGATTGATCGGAAAACTGGTGAATATCGGACTTTCCGTCAATGGACTGTGGTTGCAGATGAAGACCATGAAATGCCAGCATGCCAAGATGCGATTTCTGATTTAGATCCTGCACAATGGTCAATTGGTGATGTGCGTGAGTTGGAAGTTGAATCGATTGAGTTTGGTCGTATTGCGGCGCAAATTGCCAAGCAAGTGATTGTACAGAAAATTCGCGAAGCTGAACGTGCGTTAATTGCCGATGCTTATGAGTCTAAAGTCGGTGAGCTCATTTACGGCGAAGTGAAAAAGCAAACCAAAGACGGTTTTATTATCGACTTGGGTGATAATGCGGAAGCATATTTGGCACGTGAAGAAACCATTCACAAAGAAATTTTAAAGCCAAAACAACGTATTAACGCTATTTTGTATAGCGTGAATCGTGAAGGTCGTGGCGCGCAGCTACTCTTGTCACGTGCTCGTCCTGAAATGCTGATTGCCTTGATGAAAAAAGAAATTCCAGAAATTTCTGAAGAAATCATCGAAATTAAAGCCGCAGCGCGTCAACCAGGTGTGCGGGCTAAAATTGCCGTGAAAACCAACGATCATCGTATTGACCCAGTCGGTGCATGTATTGGTATGCGTGGTACGCGTATTCAAGCAGTACAACAAGAGTTAAATGGCGAGCGTATTGATGTGGTGGTGTGGTCAGATGACCCTGCACAGTATATTGCCAGCGCTTTAGAACCAGCGGATGTATCGGGTATTGTGCTGGATGAAGATGCACGCAGTGCGGATATTATTTTCGCCACCAACGATCAGTTGGCACGTGCGATTGGTTCGCAAGGTCAAAATGTACGTTTGGCATCTGAATTGACGGGTTATAAGCTCGACATGATGTTGGAAGAAGAGTATCGTGCTCGCCAACAAGATGAAGCACAGCAATATCTTGATATGTTTGTGTCACGTCTAGATATTGACGAAGATTTGGCAATGGCATTGGTGGAAAT
>SSHD01000084.1 GCA_008017255.1 Acinetobacter sp. | reverse complement strand
GTCAACTAATGGGTTTGGACAACGCATCGGCGCAGCAATTTAATTCATCCAATAGTTTTGAGTTTGACGATGTATTGCTATTTGCTGTAGAGCAAGTAGAGCAAGTAGAGCAAGTAGAGCAAGTAGAGCAAGTAGAGCAAGTAGCAACAATACAGCAAGAAAAAATTGCACAGCCTGTAGCAGTAGAGCCAAGTATCGACACTGTTGTGGAAATAGAAGCGCAACTACAGCCAATCGAAGTTGTGGTTGAAATGGTTGCTGAGGTTGAGTCTGCTGAGCCAAGCAAGCAAATGCCGCAAGATATACTGAAACTTCAACCACAAGTGTTAGAGGGTGAATGGACGCTAGAAAAGTGGGAGTATTGGTTTAGAAATAGCCAGCTTTCGCCAGCGGTACAAGAACTGGCGCAACATGGCGTGATGTCTGGGAAAATTAATGGCAGCTCTATTTTGCATATTCCGCCAGCTTATCAAAGCATGTTGTCACAATTACTACATGCGCTAGAACAAGCATTGCAGTTGCAATGGCCACAAACGCAATTTAGCGTGCAATATGACGAGCTAGATACCAGCACACCACTGACTTTGCAAAATAGCCGTAAAGAAAAGGCATTTAGTCGTGCGGTGGAATTGTTGCAACAAGAGCCGACCATTCACAGCCTAATGCAAACTTTTGACGCAGAATTACATAATATTCAACTTAAACCTTAGTGTTGCGAACGCTATCCCAATATTTATTCACTGAGTAAATATTGGTGAAGTACCTCACGCATCTGCTTCGGAATGGTCGTGCTATTTCGATTGGCGCGATCTACAAATACATGCACAAAATGTCCTTGTGCCGCGGCATGCGCCTGACCTTGTTTGAAAATCGCCAACTCATAGCGCAATGAGCTATTGCCAATTTTCGCAATAGCAACACCCACTTCTATCATTTCTGGAAAAGACAGTTCTTGTAAGAAACTACAGGCTGAATCGACCACCAAGCCAATTATTTCACTGCGCTGAATATCAAAACCTGTTTTTTGAATCAATAGTGCATTGGCAGCAGTATCGAAATAACTATAGTAGGTCACATTGTTGACGTGTCCATAAATATCGTTATCTGCCCAGCGGGTTTGAATATGGAAAAAGAACTTAAACTGTTCACGAGTTCTTGCAACTGGCTTACTCATGCATATATCGCCTGATAAATTTTTAAAACGTCGTGTTCGGTCATTTCACGTGGATTATTTTGCAATAACCGAGTTTGTAACATGGCATCTTTGGCCAGTTGAGGGAGTTTGGATTTGGCAATATCTAAGTCTTTTAATTTCAAACATAAACCACTTTGTTGTAAATGATTTTGCATGTGGTCGATAAATAAGTCACATAAACCATCTACACAGCCGGTACTGCGTGGGTCGAGTAATTGCATGAGTTCGGCATAATATTGTTTGGCTTTGGGTACGTTAAATTTTAATACTTCCACCAAAACTAAGGCATTGCTATGTCCATGCGACAAATGAAAATGCCCACCCAAAGGGTAAGCCAACGCATGTACCGCACCGACGGGGGCATTGGCAAAGGCTTGACCTGCCAACATAGAACCGAGCAACATATTTTGCCTAGCTTCTAAATCTGCACCGTTTTGCAGTACTTTGCTTAAGTTTTGATTGAGCAACAACAGCGCATTTTTCGCCAACATATCGGCATAAAAGTTTTTCTTTACATGAGATGTATAGGCTTCAATAGCATGCACCATCGCGTCGATACCTGTTGCCGCAGTAATATGCGACGGTAGGTTTTGGGTAAAGCTAGCATCTAAAATTGCAATGTCGGCATATAGCACTGGCGACACCACGCCCATTTTAGTGGTGGTACCTGTGGTAACAATTGAAATAGGCGTGACTTCCGAACCTGTGCCAGCTGTGGTTGGAATTAAAATGAGTGCTAAACGTGGTGCGTGGGCTTGGTTGATGCCGTAAATTTCAGACAGATTTTGCTGTTGCTTGGGATGTGCCAATAGCGCAATAAGTTTGGCAACATCCATTGAGCTGCCGCCGCCAAAGCCAATAATGACATCAATTTTTTCTTGTTTGGCAAAATCTACCGCTTCGAGCACAATATGTTCTGGCGGGTCGGCTTGAATGTCGGAGTAAATCAGATAGTCCAGTTTGCTGTGTTGTAATATCTCGAGAATCGGCAGATGTAACTGATGTTGAATCATACCTGCGTCAGTGACCAATAGTGCTTTTCGATATTTTTGTTGGATCAGAATTGGTTGTAATTGTTGTATTGCACCTAACCCCGCAATGATGTTGGGGACAGTTTGAAATTGAAACGTATTCATACCTGCATCCTTATGCTTGAGTTTGGCAAATATCTTATAAAGTAAGCGCATAGCGCTGTTGACGAAAAAGCTAACAAAACCGAATAAAAACAATATTTTTTATATGCAATGTCTATAGGCTTCATTGCTCAAATAAATTACCATAACATGCGATCAAAAAGTGTAGCATTGAGGTGATTAATGCCATCAAAACCATCCTATAAGGGGTTATGTGTTTGTTTAGGAAATATTTGCCGTTCACCAACCGCAGAAGCTATTCTTCGACATTATTGTGCTGCGCATGGTTTAAATGTATTGGTAGATTCCGCAGGTACAAGCAATTGCCTGGCACCATCTAAAAAACACCTATTGTCGCAACTATAGATGAAACCCCAACAGGTCCTGAACCAATGCGAATCGAGCAGCCAGGCTTGGGTCAATATTTTTAAACAGCAGCGCATAGCAGGCTAGGATTTCATACAACATGCAGCTACAACAGCAGGTTCGGCTTAAACAGTTAAATACCTTAAATTTGGATGCGACCGCTTCGCATTATGTACAGATTCAACATGCCAATGAAGTTGTGACTGCTTTAGCCTTTGCAGCAGAACAACAGCTCAATGTATTGGTTTTGTCGGGTGGCAGTAATATTTTATTGCCACAACACATTCAGGCTCTGGTGCTGCATTTAAATATTCAAGGCATAGAGGTACTGGCGGAAAATAGTTACAGCATTACCGTACAAGTTGGTGCAGGGCAAGTGTGGCATGACTTTGTGTTATACAGCACCGAACAGCATTGGTTTGGTTTACAAAACCTCGCCCTAATACCTGGTCTGGTTGGCGCATCTCCAGTGCAAAATATTGGTGCGTATGGTGTAGAGGTTGGCGAGTTCATTGAATCGGTACAGGTCTATGACCGTGAATTACAACTGTTCAGTTCAATTTTAGCCGCTGACTGTCATTTTGCTTATCGACACAGTATTTTTAAGGATCAACCGAATCGTTACATTATTGTCAGTGTGACCTTTAAATTATTGAAACAACCCGATTTAAAACTTAGTTATGGCGATTTAAAACACGCTGTGGGCGATGATCTCTCAGCAGAAAATCTACAAAATCAAGTGATTCAGATTCGACAAAGTAAATTGCCCGATCCAAAAAAATTTCCAAATGTCGGCAGTTTCTTTAAAAATCCATTACTCAATAGCGCTGAATATGCACAGATTGCTCAACTCTTTCCGCAGCTGCCGTATTATCCGCAAGCCAATGGCAGTGTGAAAGTTGCAGCAGGGTGGTTGATAGATCAAGCTGGTTGGAAAGGCAAACAGCTCGGTGCGGTAGGTATGTTCCATAAACAGGCCTTGGTTTTGGTGAATTATGCCCATGCCACTTTAGCTGATGTAAAAACGACTTATCAGGCTGTACAACATGATGTAAAACAAAAGTTTAATATTCAGTTAGAACCTGAACCTGTGTTATATAGTGAGCAGGGTTTAATTCAAGCGCATTGTGAATGAGGAGCGGCATGATTCAAGTACATTGGATGGTCAGTTTAGTTCGAGTAATCACCATATTATTCGTACTGATTGGCTGTTATGTGCTTTTTTTATATTCACCTTTTTATTCACAACTGGCAGTCAAAGGTTTAAACCATTTTGTACCAGTAGAAGTGGATGAGCTTGCAGCACTGAGCCAAAAACCCGCTGCCTTGAGTGAAAATGAAAACCTAGAGCCGGGGTCAAACTTATGGATTGCACGCCAAGCCTATTTAAAACTCATGGAAAATAACGCTGTAGCAGATAACGCAGCACAATTGGCGTTGATTCAAGCTCGCTATAAAATTTTGCAACAGCTGATTTTAGATCAAAATGAACAAGACAAGACTGAACTGCAAACACCTAAACCAATGGCTCAGCTTGCACAAGAGCAGACACAAACTGATGTCGCCAGTTCTGAAGTGGCTGCCGCCAGTACACCGCTGGAGTTTTTAGAGTCGACTAGCGTAGAGCAACAGGCGCTTATGGCTAAATATATTGTATTTTTAGAGTCTTATCCACTGCAATTACCCACTGAATCTGTTGAATCAACTACCGCAAATACTGATGTAATTGAGCCGAAAAAAAACAATGCTGTGCCGTCTGCAACAGCAACACAGTCGCAACCCTATGCTATTGTGGTGTTAGGTGGTGGCTTAACTTTAGGTGCAAATGGCAAAGACATCGTCGTGAATAATTACACTCGGCTACGCTTAGAAAAAACCTTACAGGTCGAGCAAAAGTACCATTTACCGATTGTATTGAGTGGGGTAGAAGCGCCTTATATGCAGGCGTGGCTTGCAGAACGCGGCATAGAAGCCAAACTGCTCGAAAATAGAAGCATGAACACCTGTGAAAATTCACGGTTTAGCTCGTTGCTACTGCAAAAAAAAGGCGGAGCGCCAAGGGTGATCTTAATTACAGACGAGTACCACATGCCACGTACCCGCCGCTTATTTGCTTTGAATGGTATTGAAACCATGCCAGTTATTGCCCCAATGCCAACCAGTTTGACCGAGTGGCGACCAAGCCAACAAAATTATGACCATAGCCGCCGTGCCAACTATGAAATGCTGGCAACCATGCGAGATATGTTGTTTGGTTCGAGTGATTGTCGGGAGGTACCATAATGTCCAATATTCCGTTTTTAAATCCGACTATCTTAAAACAGCTCGATTTACCTGTGCCAGACCGTGAAACCACGCCGCAGGTGCTTGAAGCCTTAGATTTATCGAAAAGTATTGAGCCCTCCAAACCCTTACAAGCCTATCGCAAGCTCTATGGTTTACATTTATTGGAGTGTGAACATTGGCAAGGCTATGTCGAAATGCCGTTGTTTCGTTTGCATGTACAAGTTTTTCAACCACAGCAAGAAAAAATTAAGGGCACAATTTGCTTACTGCATGGCTATTTAGAGCATAGTGGTATTTATCAACCGATTATTAAAGAAATATTAGAACAAGGCTTTAGTGTCATTACCTATGACCTGCCGGGGCATGGCTTAAGTAATGGTTCACCGGCCAGTATTAAAGATTTTGACCATTATCAACAGGTTTTACATGCAGTTTACGATGCAGTAAACGGTGCGCAACAATTGCCAAAACCGTGGCTGGGCATTGGGCAAAGTACAGGCGGTGCGATTTGGATGCATCATTTATTAGAATATGCCGAACGTCGTGAAGACCCAATAGTCGATCGGGTGTTATTGCTGTCGCCATTAATTCGTCCTGCAAAAACTGCGTGGTGGCATAATCCGCTAGGTTTGGGCATTATCCGTCGTATTAAAAACCAAGTGCCACGACATTTCCGCCGTAATAATCATAATCCGGAGTTTTTGCGTTTTGTGCGTTTAACCGACCCTTTGCAACCGCGTATGATGGGTATGGACTGGATTTTAGCCATGTCAAAATGGATGTTGGAAATGGAACGGCGACCTGCTTGCCGCATACCTGTGTGGTTAGCGCAAGGGGCGCTTGATCAAACCGTAGACTGGCGTTATAACATTGACTTTATACGGCGTAAATTTCGGTTACAGATTTTGTTGATGCTAGAGGAAGGTTCGCACCAACTGATTAATGAAAGAACCGATATTCGTGCTGCACTCACAGGCTTAATTCCTGCTTTTTTACATGCCAAGCCGAAAAATTATTATTATTGAATAGCGGATTGATGGTAATTCGTTGAATGGATTCCATCCATTAACCATAGGTGGTTAAATTTGCCCAATACCTTGAATATTCAAACACGCTTGGGTGGTTTCTATTTCTTTTACTACGCCATTGTTGGCACATTCATGCCGTATTGGAACTTGTATTTACAGCATGAAGGTTTCAATTATCAAGAAATTGGCATTTTATCTTCCATAGCCATTATTACTCGTTTTGTTGCACCCTTTATTTGGGGCTGGATAGCAGATAAATCTGGCAAGCGCATGTTGTTGGTACGTATAGCCACGTGGGTGGAAGCTTGTATTTGGTTTGCAATTTTTATTATTCCAAATAGCTTTCAATCGGT
>SSHD01000132.1 GCA_008017255.1 Acinetobacter sp. | reverse complement strand
GTGCTAGAGACTGATGCTGCATCGCCAACTGCCGGGTAAATTCCAGCAGTTGTTCATGGGTCAGTTGGCTTAAGTCAGGCAGCGTATTCATGACCGCAGTATGCCTGAGGTCATGATGCAGAGGAAATAGAACGTTTGGAGAATAGCAGAATGGATGAGCCTGGTTTAGAGCATTGTTACCACTTGCTGCAGTCCGATTCTTTGCCAGGGCAAACCCTGGATCAGTGCCTGTAACTGCTCCGGGCTGATCGCCATACTTTCACCCTGGTGAACTTTAGCCCAGTGGAATTTCCCCTGTTCCAGCCGCCGGGCACACAGCCAGATACCCAGTCCATCATGCACCAGCACTTTCATACGATGGCCACGCTTATTACAGAACAGGTAAGCGCAATGCGGTTTGATGTAGCCAAAGGCTCTCAGCACCTGAGCCATGGCTGTATCCATCCCTGCACGCATGTCCATCGGCTGGGTAGACAACCAGATCTCATCAATACGAATCATTGAGTCAAACCCTGGATCAGCAACAGTAATTCAGTTACTGACTCCACCGGCCAGTCGATCTCGATCATCTGATCCCTTGCGGAACTTGGTGCCTCATGTAATGGAATCCTGATATGAGCGACAGCTTTCTTCTCTGGCACAGGTGGTAGAGGTGCTTCTTGTTTGACTGGAGTCGGGTGAAGAATGACCGGAAGAAAGTCAGTCTGTGGAATGGATGGGGTTTTTAATGCAGGGGGCATTGATCTGGACTGACGAATCCATTTATGTAGCAGATTGGCATTGATCTGATGTTGCATTGCTACCTTGGCCACTGATGTATCTGGCTGCTGGCATTGCTGAATAAGTTGATGTTTAAATTCAGCTGTGAAGGTTCGACGGGGCTTTTTTAGCGTTGGTGCACTGTCTATAACTGTCTTTAAATCCATAAATAGGTGTCCACTTAAATTTAAGTGGACACTATCGCGGTATTAATGAGTTAGAAAAAGTGGGGTTCAGCGGACGCTTACGTTATTCGGGTAATATAAGCAAGTGAGTCGGCTCAATTACACTAAGTGGCTTATATACTTAAAAATTAGACTGAAATAGTCCTAAACTTGTATCGGGTGCATGATGTTAAAAATGAAAAGTGAATGCGAAAAATGTGGCACAGCGACACCCTTAACTGGGACCGCTTATATCTGTTCTTTTGAATGTAATTTTTGTGAGGTGTGTACAACGGCAATGAATGGTATTTGTCCAAATTGTTCGGGCGAATTGTTACGCCGACCGAAACGCTTGAAGAAACCCACTGACGTTGCTTTCAATTTGGTGAAGAAAAAAGTTCAAGGTGTTTTTTCTTCATTGAGGAAGACTTAACTATGCGGGTTTATGCTTAAACAGTTTAATACTTAAATATAGAAAGACCCCATCCCATCGACGATGTAATGGAGCAGGGCATTGACCATTTGAACTGCTACTTTTGCGCTTCACATTCACGTTTAAGTTCTTCAATAATTTCAAGCTCGGCTGGGCTGAAGTCTTTATTTTGCGAGTTCTGTGGTTTAAACGTTGGATCGAGCAACGACAAACGCTGGCATAAAGTATTAATGCGTTTTTCATTTTGCTGCATACGGTCTAACAATACACGTATGCCTTCTAAAATTGGGTCGGACTGCTCTTGCGTGGCGGCATACGGTTGGAAACCAATGCTTTCAGCATAATCACGGCGGTTAGCTTCTTCGGGCTCAATTTGGGTTTTATCTTTTATATAACGTGCGGGGTTGCCGACAGCGGTTACACCTTCTGGTACTTCTTTAGTTACCACTGCATTTGAGCCGACTTTTGCACCCTTATGTACGGTAAACGGCCCTAAAATTTTTGCCCCAGCGCCGACCACCACACCATCTTCTAAAGTCGGGTGACGTTTGCCTTTGCTCCACGTGGTGCCGCCTAAAGTCACACCATGATATAGCGTGACATCATCGCCAATTTCTGCGGTTTCACCAATCACTACGCCCATGCCATGATCAATAAAAAAACGCTTACCAATTTTCGCACCGGGGTGAATTTCAATACCTGTAGAAAAACGGCTAAAAGAAGACAGTAGTCGAGCAGCACCTTTGCATTCTTTTTGCCAAAGTTCATGTGCCACACGGTGCATAATCAGTGCGTGAATACCCGGATAAGTCGTTAAAACTTCTAGCGTATTTCGAGCAGCAGGATCACGTGCAAATACAGCCTGTATATCTTCTTTAAGCTGTTTCATCATTGGCAGGATTCTCCGTTGTTTTTTTCCATGAACCGTTGGCTAGGGCTTGTACGCGACTAAAAACGCCACGTAATAAATGGTACTCCATTCGATCTAATTGTATCCTTCCGAACAAACGACGCAAGCGTAATGGCAATAAACGTGGGTTATTTGGGTCTAAAAATTCAATTTCGGTGAGCATTTTTTCAAAATGTGGATAAAATTGCTCCATTTGTTGCTGCGTGACCAAAGGTTCATCCCACTGCATGCTTTGTTGTTGTTTCAATTGCATTTGATCTTCAGTCGGTGTGTGCGGTTGACTACTTTGTTCTAAAGCCGCCATGCGTAACTCATAACATACAACCTGAATCGCTTGCGCCACATTTAACACCCCATAGTCGGCATTGACTGGAATGGTCAAATGGTAGTTCGCCAAAGCCAATTCTTCGTTGGTCAGCCCACGGTCTTCACGACCAAAAACAATGGCTATATGTTGCTTTTGGCTCGCAGCTTGCAGTGCTTCTTTAGCGGCAGGGCGAACATCCAACAACGGCCAAGGAATGGTACGGCTACGCGCACTCGTGCCAAATATCATGTGACAATCTTGTATGGCTTGCTCTAAAGTTTCAACTATTTCAATCTGTGCAATTAAATCTTGTGCACCCGCTGCTAAGGCATCTATATCTGCATGCGGATAGGTTTTGGGTGCAACCAATACCAGTTTAGACAAGCCCATCGTTTTCATGGCACGTAGCGCACTGCCAATATTGGCAGGCAAGGTGGTATTGACCATGACAATACGCACCCTGTCTAATTGTTCAGACAACTGAGGGGCATCGGACAGGTTCATAAATGATCCAAAATTAAGAAAATTGAGAAACTTCAGCTTGATAGAGATCCAAAGCTTCATCCATCGACATATTTTCAGCGGCAGGTGTAATCGGACTCGCTTTGGTCATTTCTAAAGTTTTAACCGCTTTCGATTTCACTTGGTATTCAATGAAAATGGTATCTTTACCAAAATAATCACGTAACTTGCTCAGTAATTCATCTAAAGGCGCAACTTTCCATTGTTCACCCAGTTGTAAATCTGCATAAGCAAAGCTTTGTTCAAGTTGTATTTGTAGTGCAATGTGCTGACACATATCGACATTGCAATACGGTAACAACAGCGCTTGTAAATCTTTGGCCAATGTCGGCAGCATTAAATCGGGTGCCAAACGTATTTGAATGCTTTGCGCACGTTTTTGGCGTATTTCATTTAAAGTAAAGGCTTTGCTTAGACGAGCCATCGGGCGGTCAAAACCCTCACGTTCGTAAATTTCGCCTTCAATCACCACCACTTGTTCTAAGCGCACCACATCTTTGTAGCGTTGGAAGCGTTCATGGTTACAGCTAATTTCAACCCGCGCAGTACCATCATCAAGTGTAATCATAATGCGGTTCGGAAAGTTGGCAATATCGACGACTAAGCCTGCAAAAATGGTGGTTATGCCACGGCGTGTAGGTGTGAGTTCATTCAGTTTGGCTGAAATAAATGATTTTAACTCAGGGCGATATACGTCTATTGGGTGACCAGTAAGGTATAAGCCGAGTGTGTCTTTTTCACCTTTTAAACGAACTTCATCTGCCCATGGTTTGACTGGTTTGGCAGGTTTACGTTGAACTTCTTCAACTTCGCCAAATAAATCCATAATGCCAGTTTCACGGTTACTGCGTGCTTGTTCCGCCGCTTGTACCGCTTCTGGTAATTGCGCCATTAAACTAGAGCGTTCAATGCCTAAACAATCTAACGCACCAGCTCGAATGAGTGCTTCTAGGGTGCGTTTATTGATTTTTTTCAAATCAATACGATGGCAGAAATCAAATAAGTCTTGGTATGGACCTGCGTTTATACGTGAGTCAATGACGGACTGCATGGCTTGTTCGCCCACGCCTTTAATTGCGCCTAAACCATACACAATGGTGTGTTCATCGCTAGCATGGAAGTGATACATCGACATATTGACCGAAGGCGGCAATACTTCTAATTTGTTATTGCGGCAATCGTCAATTAAGAACACCACGCTATCGGTATTTTGCATTTCCGAAGACAGTACCGCCGCCATAAATTCCGCAGGATAATGTGCTTTGAGCCAAGCAGTATGATAGGCAACCAGCGCATAAGCGGCGGCGTGCGATTTGTTAAAACCATAACCGGCAAACTTTTCCATATAGTCGAAAATATGGTTGGCAGTGGTTTCATCAATGTCTTTTTGCGCAGCACCTGCAATAAAAATTTGTCGCTGCTTGACCATTTCTTCGGGTTTCTTTTTACCCATAGCACGGCGCAGTAAATCGGCACCGCCGAGTGTATAACCCGCACAGTACTGTGCGGCCTGCATGACTTGTTCTTGATATACCATTATGCCGTAGGTTGGCTCTAACACGCCTTCAAGTAAAGGATGTAAATACTCAAACGCACCACCATGCATACGGTGAATAAAGTCTGGAATCAGGTCCATTGGGCCAGGGCGATAGAGCGATACGAAAGCAATAATTTCTTCAAACTTGCTCGGCTTTGCTTCTTTGAGCATTTTTTTCATGCCAACGGATTCAAACTGAAATACCGCAGTGGTATTGGCTTGAGCAAACACCAGATAAGCCTGTTTATCGTCCAATGGCACATTTGCAATATTGAGTGGGGTAGCCGATTGAAGTCGTTTATTAATATTTTGAACCGCGTCTTCAATGACGGTTAAGTTACGCAAACCCAAAAAGTCGAACTTAACCAAACCCGCGGCTTCTACATCATCTTTATCGTATTGCGCCACACGGTTGGTGCCATCAGCATCGCAAATCACCGCTGAATAATCGGTAATTTTACCAGGGGCAATCACTACACCACCTGCATGTTTACCCGTGTTGCGGGTAATGCCTTCTAGCTTCAACGCCATTTCCCAAATTTCGGCAGCATCGTCATTGTCGGGGTTGGCAGGGTTGGTGACAATATCTTTGAGCTGTGGCTCAGCTTCAATTGATTCTTCTAAGCTCAAACCTAAAGGCTTGGTTGGAATCATTTTTGAAATACGGTCGGCTAGTCCGTAAGACTTACCTAATACTCGAGCGACATCTCGAATTGCACCTTTGGCCGCCATGGTACCGAAAGTGGCAATTTGCGAAACCGCCTGCCGACCATAGTTTTGCGCCACGTATTCAATTACACGGTCACGCCCTGCAATACAAAAGTCGATATCGAAGTCTGGCATGGAAACCCGTTCAGGATTCAAAAAGCGCTCAAACAGCAACTCGTAACGTAGCGGGTCTAGGTCGGTAATTTTTAAACTATAGGCGACCAATGAGCCTGCACCCGAACCACGACCCGGTCCAACAGGTACGCCATTATTTTTTGCCCAGCCAATAAAGTCCATGACAATCAGGAAAT
>SSHD01000039.1 GCA_008017255.1 Acinetobacter sp. | reverse complement strand
CCCATAGTTGGTTTGGATGATCAGCATTAAAATTACGTTTCACTAAATCATCTGCCCGTTTTTGGTCATCTCGGTTACGGGTGGTTTGTTTATTCTTACCACGCCAAACACCTTGTATACCTAACTTTTGCATCAATCGAGCAACTGTACAGCGCGCAATAATATAGCCTTCACGTTTCAGTTTTTGCCAAACTTTACGTACACCATATCGACCTGAACTTTCCTTCCAAATTCGTTTAATTTGTTCAGCATGATGCAAGTCATGTAAATCTCGTTTCGCTCGATGTTCTGGGTTATCAACGAGATCTAAAGCCCGATAATAGGTCGAAGCTGCAATCGGTAAAATTCTACAAATCGCTTCAACACCATATCGATCTTTATTGTTATGGATAAAATCCACCATTATTTGTGTGGGCGGTCGAGCTCCGCCTGGGCGAAAAAAGCGGCTGCTTTACGTAGAATTTCATTGGCACGCTTTAATTCTTTAATTTCACGTTCCATTTGCTTCATTTTTTCTTGATCAGATATCTGTTGTACTTTAATAGGATTTTGCTGATCTAAATGCTTTTGATGCCAGGCACGAAGTGTTTCAGGAGTACAACCGATCTTAGGCGCAATTGCTGTGATTGCAGCCCAAGTAGAAGGATAATCTTTTTCAGATTCAATCAATAATTGAACCGCTCTTTCTCTGATTTCAGGGGTATAGTTTGGTTTTTTCATCGGGATAGTCTCTCAGAATATTGACTCTCCGACAAACCCGGTACGGTTCAATAGTGTATATCAACTTTAGTCGATAATCTCTTATTTTTAATATAAGAATTCAACCATACTAAATAATCTTCAACCTCTTTATTTTTTCTATTACTTAGAATAACAATATGATTAAAAATAATATTTGAGTCTTTTAAAATAGAGGTAATTGCTCCGTAAGATTCTTCTTCTGTTCTTTGAGTATCTTTGAGATCATTGGTGCCTAGCCAAGTAAAAAGAGCTTTATTTGTCTTGCTATTCATAGGGTTATTCATATTTTTTACCAAAATGTGAAAGTAAATGAAATTTAGTCATTCAGCGAAAGTACTTTCTCAAGGCGTTGTAACCACCCTTTAAACTCATCATTTGATTCAGTTAATTCAAATAAATGTTTGGGATGGTTGAGAGTGTAAGGTGTACCAAAATTTTCAAGTGTTTCTATTGATGGCCATCGAAGTGAGTTTTTAACGATGGTGTCCCTGATGCTGTTCAAATTACTGTTCCACAGAACAACATCGTGGATTTGCACAATTAAAGTAGAAAGTGGTTTTAAATTATCAGTCGTATCTATTTCCATGATGACATATCGTTGGTTGTTTATGGATAGCCTAATCTCAAGTAAACATCTTCGATTCCCATCTAATGTTATATGCAATCTGGAGCGTCCAACCTTTCGTAGATAATGTAATTTTTCTTCATAGGTTACACCATGTTTTGAAGACAGTTGTTTAATAAGAACTTTAAAAGCATCAAAACGTTGCATATAGAGAGCAATTACATCACTGTCATCGTCTAAGCCATTAAATTCACCTTTAGGACCATTGCCATTGGTGGTTGGCTCATCTGTTCCAACACCAGCATCTTCATATTCAGTTGAATCATGCTGTCCACCTGACCCACTTCTGGTTTTTTTCTTCACAACTTTTTTTGTTTCGCTCGGATTTGCAAAACTTAATGAAGTTTGAGGAATTTTAACCTGAAAAGATTTTGAATTTGAATCTGCTTCAACATCATCATCTACAGGTGGATCATCATTATCCAAACCTGAACCAGAGGAACCACCATTGGAACCTGATGTCTTCCCTGACTTAAATTTAGGGCTTTCATAATGTATTTGCTCAGGTAGAGAGGTCTTAATGTTATGGAGATCGGTAATTTCAAATACGGTATATTCTTTGTTCTCTGAATCAAAATAACCTACGGTTTTTAATGCTATATTTTCTAATAATGGTAAATTAAAATGAAACCGCCAAGAGGTTTGTACCTCAAATTTTTTAGCTTCTATTGTGAAATAAAGAGCAATACTTTCATAGGATTTTCGGGCATTCTCATCTAATATTATCCATGCAAGTAGCCTGCGAATCCCCTCATTATTAAACTGCCCCATAGGTGGCAATCGTTATGCTTTGCCTCGTCCAGAGGCCATGCAATCTGCTGCAAATTTGCCAGAAACAAATACAGTGTTGGGTCAACCGCAATTGGTGGTCGATGGCAATCAAAACCCCTTACTGAAAGTGAATGGTGCTTCTGCAACCGCATGGCAATACACGTTGGCCACTTTAAGTAGCTTAAACTATCAGGTTGTGTCGAAAGCCGATCATGGTTATGAAGCGACCATTCAAATTGACAAGCAAAATTATTTGCTGAAACTTTCAACGGCAGGTACAAGCAATACCATCGCCTTATTTAAACTGGACACGACGTTTGCAGACCCAGCGGTTGCCACAGAAGTGCTCACCCAGATTTCTCAAAATTGGCCAGCCTAGTCGTTTACTAGGCCTATTTTTTAAAAGGTTCCCCCATGTTAAAACAAACCTTGCTCTATACGGGTAAAGCCAAATCTGTGTATGAAACAGACAGTGCCGACCATTTGATTTTAGTGTTCCGTGATGATGCGTCTGCATTTAACGGCGAAAAAATCGAGCAACTCGATCGTAAGGGCAAGGTGAATAACCGTTTTAATGCCTTTATTATGGAAAAATTGGCTGCGGCGGGAATTGAAACACATTTTGAAAAATTGCTTTCACCGACCGAAGTGTTGGTTAAAAAATTACAGATGATTCCTGTAGAGTGTGTCATTCGCAACTATTCTGCGGGTTCACTTTGCCGTCGTTTGGGTGTGGAAGAAGGCAAGCAACTTACACCGCCAACGTTTGAATTATTCTTTAAAGATGATGCACTTGGCGACCCAATGGTCAACGAATCTCAAGCGATTGCTTTGGGTTGGGCTAATGCGGCACAACTTGAAAAAATGAAAGAGCTGACCTATCAAGTGAACGATGTGTTAAAAGCATTGTTTGATGCAGGCAACATGATTTTAGTGGACTTCAAACTTGAGTTTGGCGTGTTCCATGACCGTATTGTGTTGGGTGATGAGTTTTCTCCAGACGGTTGCCGTTTGTGGGATAAAGACACCAAGAAAAAGCTCGACAAAGATCGTTTCCGTCAAGGTTTAGGCGGTGTGGTTGAAGCGTATGAAGAAGTGGCTGCCCGTTTAGGGATTAACTTAGACGATATTTAAGTCACGTTACAGCATCAAAAAGACCGTCGCATGTAAATGTGATGGTTTTTTTTGATTCGACAGACCTTAATATTTTTGCAGCATAAACGTGTAGTATTCTAAAGATTCAAACACCCGATCTAATAGATAAAAACCGAGCATCACCACACACATCAACGCCACCGCAAAACCATAACCATAAAATACAGGCCCAAGCCATAACGTGACCACCGTAAATGCGCCGTTCAAGAGCACAAATAACCCTGTGAGCAATAAGGTAATCCAACGTCGATCGAGATAAAAGAATACATTCAGGAGGCTTAAAAATACCACCTGTAACCCGACCGAAATTAAATTGACAAACAAGAGTGGTAAATACAGCGTCGAAATGCCGAGCCACGGCAACACAAAATCACCTAAAATAAGTGCAGCCAAAGCAACAATAATTTGAATATTGATAATTTGAAAGATACCACGGCGAATGGTTTTGATCATTTCATAGCGCATATTTTCCATATATTCGAGCGTTCCGCCTGAACGGACCGCATCGTAATAGCGATGGTAATAATCGACAAATTCCGTTTCCATGCGCATGAGGAAAATCGCCATACCTGGCACAATACAGATATACGACATAAAAATCGGAATGTCATAAATGGGCGATGCACGCAATACGCCAATGACAGGAATACTGGTATCGTGATTGATCCAAAAAATGAATTTATCAATCCAAATGCCAAAATTATAAAAAAATCCAACCATGACCAAAGTCATATAGAGGTATTTTTTTTCAAGGAAGTTAAAACGAATAAAGTGGCTAGAAGGATAGTAGTAAAAAATTAAAATCAGCATACCCACCAGTAGGATAAACTGACCTAAAATAAAACCACCGAGCAAGCCATCTAAACCAAAAGGACGGAGCAACAAGGCAAAGATCACGGTGAGACCATAACCCACGGCAAACATGACAAGAATAGATTTATAGTGCTTCATGCCCGACAGGAAAATGGTGGAAATCCAAATATTACTCATAACCACAAACCCCGACAGCATTAAAATGCGATACAGAAGGTCTTGTTGTGGAAATAGGGTAAATGCTGCCAATAAGCCAAGTCCGCCACTGGCGAGCGTGGTACACAAAATGAGCCCATTAAAATTGGGTAAAATGACCTCTTCTTTTTTTTCAAAAATGCGGTCTGCGGTAAATCGTGTAAATGCCAATTGGGCAAAACCTGTTAGACATAAACTCATGGCGACCAAATAGGTCACGCTGACCTGAAATTGCGTGACTAAATAGTCGGGAACCACCACCGCAATACTAAAAATCCCGATGATAAAAATCCCGAAAATCGAGAGCATCCATGCGCCTGAACTAATAATTCCTGCATAGACATAGGCCTGAATGAGGCTTAATAAGCTATCTCGTTGCAGTATTTTACGAAGTTCGAAACCGATGCCCGCCATATCGAAATATTCCTGTGCGTAGTGGGGTTAGTCAGTGGCCAGTAGGTTGGATTTTTCCAACATGTCTTGATAGACCGAGCGATATTGATGAAACATGAGTTCTTGCGTGTAGTAGTTTTCGACACGTTGAATCCCTGCTTGTTGTGCGGCTTGCCAGCGTTCGGGGTCGCTTAACAGGGCAATAATTGCCTCTGCCAAGGCTTCAGGGTCGGCAATGCCCACCACCGCACCCGATGCACCGAGCGCACGGTCAGCATCTCCAAAACCTTCGATCAGTTGGCGGCAAGAACCGACATCGGTCGATACACAAGGTACGCCTGCGGCATAGCCTTCTAAAATGACCAAGGGCAATGCTTCAGAAATCGAACTTAATACCATGAGCCCGATTTTGGGTAAAATATCATCTATTTTTTGGAAGCCTAAAAATTTGACCTGATGTTGTAAGCCCAAACTTTCCACCAAATGATGGCAGTCTTGCGCATAGCTTGGGTCTTCATCTTCAGGGCCTGCAATCCACGCTTCAACATTTGGCAAAACCTGACTGATGGTACGCATGGCACGAATATAGGTTTTAATGTCTTTAATTGGCACCACACGCCCAATGAGGCAAATGACCATCGGAATGGCTTCAGTCCGCTGTTGGCGGAGTTTGGCCAAATGTGGCAAGTTAATACCATTGGCGATATTCATGGTGCGTTCAGACGGTGCGCCGTCGCTGACTTGACGTAAACGATTGGCTTCGTATAGGGCAATAATAGCGTCTGCGTTTTGATAGCAATCTCGCCCTAAGGCCTCAAAAAAGCGAATCCACAAATTGCGGAAATACGACACTTCGGCACTGTCTTTTTCAAGGAAATCTCGATTATCTCGAATCCATTGCGCCTGAAATAAATCTATTTTTCGTTCTTTGGTATAAATACCGTGTTCAGACAAAATGAGCGGACGAGCGGTACGGTGTTTCAATACCGCACCTAAAAACCCAGCATAACCTGTTGAAACAGAATGATAAACTCGTGCAGGAATAAGCGTATCTGCCAAGTGCATCAGCCGCCATAAAGGTGCGTGCATAATCCGCACTGCCCAAAAATAATCGACAAAAGAGGGGTCGGTGCAACGACTGCGATATTGTTCGGTAATGTATTGCCACGCCGCACGGCTATATAAAAAATCTTCTTCGCTGAGCCGACCACTGGCTTGGTGTTGCAAGATATTGCCAAACAAGGCTTGTTGTTCATGGGGCTGTTGCGCTGTATGGCGATAGCATTCATGTAAGGCTTGAACATCGGCAAACGCTTTGCGATTGCCTTTGCGTGGGGTTGGCGGAAGATGACCTTGCGTGCTGTGTAAATAATGCACTTCGAGATGCACTACATTGTCGGGAAGTGCATAGCGTAATTCGCCGTAGTCTTGTTCACGGCTGCCCAAAAATACAATGGCAAAACTGAGTTCTGGAAAACCACGAATAATTTGATTGACCCAACTCGAAACCCCACCGCTCACATAGGGAAAGGTGCCTTCGAGTAAAAAACAAATATCGGCAGTTTTGCCTTGGCGAATGATTTTCATAGGCAAGTTAGACCCAATAAGTTAAGGTTTGATGCAGACGAGGCATTCGATTTTCTTGATGGGTGTGTTGCATCCATTTTCGCACCGCCGCATAGTCTTGTTGTAAAAATGCCAATTCTGCCAAATAAGGATGAACCAAAATGGGGGGCGAACCTAAGCTTAATGCGGTCGTAAAGGCTTTTTCTGCCTGATCGAATGCCCCGACCTGTAAATGCGCTCGCCCAGATAAAATATACAGCCCTGCATCGGCAGGGTTCCATTTTAGGGCTTTGGCGGTATAGTCTTGTACTTGTTGCAATGAAAACAACAACATGCCGCCCTGTACCAAATGTTGATAAGCCAATTCCCAGTACAATTCTGCCAGTTCTCGTGCGGCGTTGTAGGCTCGGTGAGCGTTACCATCAATGTGAAAATGTTCTAAGCGTTCACGTGCATCGTGAATTTGCTGCGTAATCATTTTTTCTTTGGACGCTAAAATTCCATACGCCAGTAGGCGCAAATCATCGGTACTGTCGCCTAAAGTTTTACGCAACAAGTGCGACGTAAAATGTGTGGGTTTGTCTTGAATGGCAATGAGTGCTTTCATGCGTAATTCAAGCGGAGCCTCGCTATTTTTGAGTAGTGTTGGAGTGTGCCCGAGCTTAAGTTCACTGGTTTTTCCATCATCATTGAGTGCTTGATAAACAGGAAGATGAATATTGGAAAAATCATAGTGTGCAGTCATGGCAGGTAACCAAACGGCAATGAGCAAGGCAATAAGAAACCCCAATGCCCCTAACACAGGAATAAAAAAACAAAGACTAAATAACAGCAGCATAATCCAGCGAGCAGGCTGTTTATAATGTTTGGGAAAAAACAACCAAATGGCAGGGGTCATTAAGACCGAAGCCAAGCCATGCAACACGAAAAAACCAACTAAAAAAACAGGACTTTTGCCCTGAAGCAACAGGGCAACGGCCGAAATTTCGAGTGTGGTTGCGGTCAGACCGAGTTTAATGATACTTGACATGGCATCTCGTTAAGAGTTCATCGAGGAGGTCGCTAGACGATGTGCTGCCCACCAATCGGACATAGGGCACAATGCCTGCTTCGGTCAGCGTGTTGACTTCAAATTGTTGTTGGAACTGATGTTGTAAACGGTTTAAATAACCCATGGCGGCATTTTGATTGTGCAAGGGCATGAGGGTGATTAAAACGGGATGTATAGCATCTTGAATGATCCAAATGACATCGAGTTGACGACGATTTTTAATAGTTTCATTGAAAAAGTCATGAGGTTGATGCTCTTGGTCAAAACGTAGGGCAATGACAATCGAGGCAATGCCGCTTTCACGATAAATCCGTTCGAGTCGGCTTAACTCCACCGCAAACAAATACGGACAATGGAATTGTTGTACCAACTCACGCACCTGAACAGGTAGCGTAATCGTATCGGCGTAGTAACTTAAGGCGACCCCAATAAATTGCAGCAATTCGGGATTGAGTGCAATAAATGGCATGCGTTCAATCACCAGTAAACCTAAACGGCGTTTATCTGAAGTCAAAATGGGGGCAACCACCAAATAGCGTGAATGTGCTGCACCCAGTTCCGTGGTCTGAATATGACAAATTTCATTGCGAGACAGCGCAGACTTCACCATGGGGTCGTCATAAATCAGTTGATCATTTTCACCCACAAAGGCGGAGGCGATGGTTTGTAATCGTCCTTCGATTTCGGCATATAAATAGGCACGTTCTAATTGACCTGCTTGCGTCAAAATCCGCATTAACTCGGAAGCTTGTAGCAAAGGGTCGATTGGGCTGTTTTCTTGGGGATAAATCGGTTGATCGACCGTGATCAATTCTCGTAACTGCACCAAGGTTTCGTTTAGCGTCATCGGCTTGCTGAGTAAACTTTGTTCCAGTTGTTCGGCCGAAATTTTCAGCAAATAATGGCGATGGGTAAGCGAGTCCAAACGCTCGGACAAATAAGTATTGACACTTCGAATACGAGCTAAACGGGTCATCCAAACATCGGAAAAACTCCCCACAATAAAGGTCAGCGACAGCCCACCCAAAAAATATTGATAGGGAAATTCAGGCGAAGTCATGCCCATCCATTGAAAACACGCCCATGCCATTGCCAATAAAACCGAGCTGCTGAGTGCCGCCAAAGAACCATAGCGCAACGCCAACAGCGTTGGCACCAACCATAACCATGGAAATGACGCATGGATAAACAAAGGGTCTTTGGGTGAAAATATCACCCCGAGTCCGAGCGCAATCAGGCTAAAGCCAAAAATCTCAATCCACGTTTGTGGGCTGCTATTTTTGGGGACCAGCTGTGCGACCAGTTGTGCGGCATTGGGACGTTTGGTCGGTTTTTTGGTTTTGCTAAAATGGCTCATAAGTGTGCTTATTGGGTATTGGACAGTGCATCATTCAGAAGTTTGTCAGTGGCTTTTTGTGCAATGGCACTGACCGCTTCACGACTCCACCCTGTGCGTGCGGCGGTGCCTGACCAAACGACTTGACCCGATGCAACATCAATAATCGAAATACTCACGCCAACCGCAGGTTCACCATCGAGTCCGACTTTATACCGCCATTCATTCACGGCTGCCGCTACAGCATAGTTTGCGCCTTGTTGTCGTGCTTGCGCCAAAGCGTCTTGTTGCTGACGGCGGTCTGCTGTTTCAAATAAGTCATTGTTGTCTTGTGACGGTGCAACCAAACTTAAATTGGTCACGCCGTGGATATGCAATAGGCTGCTTAAAATACTGTCCATGCGGCCGCCTGCTTGTGGCGTTTCGGTATTATTGATTGTTGGTAAAACCACCCAAGCGGCATCGAGTTGCAAGTTTGCACCACGAGGGCTTTTGAGGGTTGCGCAGCTACTGCACAATACAGCAACCAAGCTTATTAGGGTCATTCGTAGCCAAGTCGTCATAAATGTTGCCTTCTTGATCGAGTAAAATAGTTAATAAAATAGGCGATAGTTGAGTAAGAACTGTTTCGATTGGTTCCCGTTATCGCGTCCGCTTTGTGATTGTTCCATGCTCAAACTCAGTCGGTCATAACCCAATACAGGACCGTGGAACCCCAACCGACCGATATAACCAAAGCCAGACGTGTCGGAAACATCGACACCCAGTTCGCCAAAACTACGCCAAGAACGTTGATAGACTTCGGGCTGTGCTTCGCCAAATTGCCAATAAACCCCGATTTGTTTATAGCTTTGCGGGATAAAAAAGTCTGTATTTGCCGCTTGATGGGTTGGCACTAAACTGGAAAGTTTGCTGTCTAAGGGGTGATCATCTGCCTGATATTGGGCAATTCGAGTGCTGAGTTTAATGCCATTTTTACTCGGCTGATGATCAAAATAATGCCCGATATCAACAGTTACAGTTTGTCCATTGCCGAGATTTTGCCCTGTTTGTCCTTTAAATTGCTTTAAATCGGTTTGTAACGCAAGGTATTCCCGACCTGTGATATTCCAGTTGAAGCTGCCACTGAACGCATTTTGCATTCCGCCTGCAAGCAAGGTACTGGAGTCGGTCGCAGGCGTTTGATGTTCAGCTTGCCAATGCAACGATAGCCCACTTTCAAGCTGATAGTTCTGCCCAAGGCGCAGACTTGGATAATTTTCCAAGGCTTGATGATAGGCGGCTGCGACATCCCACGTACTGCGTGTGCTGATGCGTGATAGTTTGGCACTCACGGTTTTGTTTGCGGTCGGTTGACGTAAAACCTTCGCATCTTGGCTGTTTTGGGTATATTGTTCGGCATTGAGCTGAAGTCGCCAATATTCCTTGATAAATCCAGACCAACTGAGTTTTTCACCCTGTGTTTGCAATGCACCTTGTTGGCTGTTTTGGTATTGTACATCGAGCCAGTGACCTCGATCACTCATAAGATATTGAAAGCGTTTGGCTTGTTCATCATCATGCGGATGTTGTTCAAGACTTTCAAATGCCATTTGTTCAGCCAAATGTGGCAAGTCAGATTGTATTGCGGCCTCAATGCGGTCATAGCGTGGTAGTTGTGCGGCATGTTGTGTTAATAAATCACGCATCGCCACACGATCTTCATCGGTTAATGCCAAAGTTTGCGCCACCCAATGCGGAGGGTGATTTTGATAGGCAGCATTGACCCAAATACGGGCACGGTCAATTTGATCATTTGCCATTAGCCAACTGAGGGTTAAATCACGCAACGCACGATTGTGTTGATTTTGTGGTTGCTGCAACCGTTTGCGTAACAGCTCGAGTGCGGTGTCGGGGGCGGCGGCCGCCAGTCGTTGTGCAAACAGGACATGACGGATTTGTTCAAGCTGTTCGGGTGACGTTGCCTGTGCAATGAGTGACGCATCACCTTGAGCAAATACTTTGCGCTGTATGCGCTGTGCTTGTTCGGTATCGCCCAAATCGGTATATAAACTGGCTAAGGTCAACAATGCCAACTGATCTTTGGGGTGATTGCGACAATAGGCTTTTTGGAACGGCAAAGCACGTTCAGGCTGCTGCAACATGCTCCAACCACTCGCCCATAAGCTCCATAACATGGCGTTATTCATGGCACTGCGTTGTGCGGTGGTCAATATTTTGCGCAGTGCGCTATGGTCGCCTTGATCAATCAGCACCGCCACCAAGCCTTGTACAAAGCGGATATTTTTTGGTGCAAGCTGTAAGGCATATTCATAATCTGCACGGGCAAGTTCAAATTGTTGAGTTTGCCAATACAGTTGCGCACGTTGTTCGAGAAAGTTTGGGTCGTGCTGCAAGGTTTGTCGTTGTTCAGGACTCAGGCGATGCAGTAAATTGAAGGCAGCCTCGCTATGGCGTTCACGTTGATATAAATACAGCGCAGTAATGAGGGCGTATTGTTTGCCAAACTGAAAATATAAACGTTCACTGACACGAGCCGCAGCCAAACCATCATGATGCTGCAACACCGCCACATAATTTTGTAAATCGACGACATCTGCACGGTCGTTTTGTTCCAACATTTGATAGGCGGCTAAGGCTTCATTTTCATGATTTAAAAACCGAGAAAGGTCGGCGTAGATTTTCCAAAATTGGCTGTTTTGACTGCCCATTTTGCTTTTGACGTGATGCAAGGCTTGCCATGCCGTATCAAATTCACTGCGATAATAATACAGCGCAGCCAGTCGCAACGCCCAAATTTCTTGCGGTTGAGGTTGTTTCAGTAACTGTTTCAATAAGGCAATTGCCCGATCATCTTGTCCTGTACGTTCGGCAAGCAAAGAGGCATTTTCCAACAGTTTGGGCGTGGTCTGTTTTGCCATAAGTTTGTCTAAAAACGCCAAGCCTTCACGAGGGTTGCCGAGGCGTTCATAGGTTTGCATGATGTTGTCAATCAACGCATCTTGCGCACCCATGCGCTGAATCAGTTGTTGTTGATAGGCAAGCAACGCCCGATCATTGAGTAAGCCACCTGCCAAACGACCCACGGCATCCCACGCCGCTTGATCGCCCGATTTTTGTGCATAACTCAACCACGCATCCAGTGCTTCGCTGGGTTGTCCGACCCATTCGGCAACTTGAGCAAAACGCTTTAACCATTCGACATCTGGAGCTTGGCTGCGCACTGCTTTACGTGCCACAAAGTACGCCGCAGGCAAATTGCTGCGTGCCAAATAGGTTTGATAGCCCAACAAATAACTGTCTTGATCGAACGGGACTTTGGGTTCGGCGGCAAGCGTCTGTAACGGCACAGTGCTGCCCGAGGTCGCACTGGCGGTCGCCGTGATGCAACAGGTCAATACAGTGACTAAACCACGAAAGGACATTAGTCGTTCTCCTGTAACGAGTGCGTACGGTGAATGCGCTGTTGCAACAATCGAGCAACATATTTTTCTGCAAGTTCAGGATGATTCGATGCCAAAGCCAAGCGTGTGAGGAACATCAATGCCTCACGGTCGTCACGCAATACACTAAAATATTGTTCACTGGCACGAGCAGCGTCTTGCAAATGATGACCTGCCATGAGTGTTTGTAGTCCCGTTAAAATATCGGCACGTTGCTGTGTGGCATCTCGAGTACAGGCTGCAACATCAAAATAGCGTTTCGCCGCTTGTCGATAATGCCCTGTGCCAATATCGAGCTGTGCGACTTTTTCGTACCAACTGCGTTCTGCACAACGATGATCTTGAATTAATTGTGCATATAAATCATAACTTAATGTTGCATCGCCCAACGCCATGGCTTCTTGTGCAAACACTTCAAGCGGCTTGCGAGTATGCACATGACGCATGGTCATGCGTAATTGTTGTAAATATTGTTCTTTGGCACGAACATACGCCAAGGTATGCGGATTTAACTGCCACATGCGGTATTTTTTGATTTTTAATAATAAAAATTGTGCACGAATAAGCTCTTGCGGTGTCACATCGGCGGCATTCAACATGGGTTGCAACACCTGTTCAGAAGCGTACAAATTGCCATGCGTCAACTCATGCCGAGCCAAGACCAAACGCAAAGCATAGGCATCGGGTTTGGCATGAATCCAAATGCGCAAATACGCTAAACTTACCGCATCTTTCGGGTCGGAGTTCTGTAGACGTTCGACTAGGTTTTGGTTGAGATAGGTAATCAGCAACAACAAGCACACAGCGACCCCAAACCCTAAAATTTGGAAGAACGAAGCGAAGCGGGGCGGGTTAACGGTTGCAGTTGAGCCTAAGCGTGTGACTTTCATGTTGACTCAATTGATAAATGAATAATCCGCTGCGATCTTTGCTTGCGGTGAGCGGTTGTTGATGCTGCGTTAAAGTGCAACCCGAAGCCTGTGCCAAAGCAAAACGCAAAGGTTGATTGCCTTTGAGTTGAAAAATAAGCGCACGGTCTTGGCGTTGAAATTGGGTTAATTGTCCATTTGCCCATGCAATATAGGGTTGTTGAGGGGTATGACCGAAGACCAAATCGGCATCGCCAGAACTGAGCGCAACATAACGAGCCTGCGGTCCTGAATTCACCCCTGCAACATCTTGGCTTTGCGCAAAGTCGATTGGCGCACCTGTTTCGGGTAAACGTACCGTGCGCAAGTTACCATCGCCACGGAGTCGATAGCCATCGGCGGTTTTGGCCACCACATATTGATTAAAATCTAAAACTTTTTGGATATATTCCGAGGCGTATACAGGGTTGACAGGTTGGCTCAACGCCCAATCATATATTTTATATAGGGATTTGAGCGAAGCGGTTTTGGTTACGTTATATAAATGATAGTAAATATCAATGGGCTTAAAACGGTAGGGGGTTTCGGTCAATTGGTAAGTTTCAATGACCCGTTCAAACCCATAAAAAGGACCTGTCCACAAATTGGTATAGACATTTTCATTTTGATGCGGCGCAAAGACCTGATAATGACCTGCTTTAGGCACGCCTAAACCTGAAATTAGCGTCCATGAATTTTGACTGTGCGTGATGAGGGTATTGCCCCCATTCATATTTAGCACCTGACTTTGATCGGCCTTTTGCAATGCTTCGGGCGTGCTTACGGTGTTACCTGTCCACAATAAAACCTTGACGTGTTTGTTTGGCGGTGCCAGTCGTTGGTTAATATAATCAATCGAACCTTGTATTTCCCGATCAAGGTTAAAGGTATAGCCTTTAATGGGTAAATGATAAGATTCAGCCGTATCGGTCGCTTCATTTCGTGCATTGGCGGCGTTTTCTGCTTTATCCCAGTTAAACGGATGCGAATAGGTATGCGTTGCCAGTTCAACCCAAGGTAAGGCAAAAATTTGTTTGGCGATCGACTCAAGTTGCGCCGATTGTTCAGGATACAAACCTTGCGGGCCAATTTCTCCTTCAATCACCGACATGGTGGTTGGTATAGGATAACGTTTCAGCACATCCAACAGCACTTGTCCTGCATACGGGGCATCGGGGCGTTCCGCCTTACTTACAAAACCGTCACCATCAATATGCACCATTAACATCCGCCGTCCCATTTCCGTTGTGACATCGGGCACAGGAATGTTGCTGTCTATGCGCAGCGCAGCTTTTAAAAAAGTCAGTGGGTTAATATAAAATCGGTTGATTTCTTCTTTATAGGTTTGAAACGAGGTCACCACATACGGGTCGAGTACATAACCGCCCCACGAGGTGATTGCCGCAGGGGTAAATTTTAGTTTTTGACTGACAGAAGACATTTGCAACAAAGGCGTACTGGCGGCATCTTTGAGAATGATGGCAGGCAAATCATTTTTTTTGATCTGAATGGGAGCTTCAAATTTCATCATTGCATCAATATGATCAATACTTAAATCGTTTGGAATCTCTTCAGCAGTGTACTCCAATCCAAACTGGGCATAGGCCGTTGGGTTGGCACCAAAACCAAAACTACTCAATACAGCAAGAGGAATATTTTGCTTGACCTGTTGTTGTAACCAATTGGCGTAGCGAGTACCGCCGACATTTTCGTCATTGACCCACGACACGATGCCTGCATAGCGTCCTGTGAGTGGCGTGTTGGGAAAAGGGATGTCCAAGGGGTGATATTCGGCCACCAAACCCAAATACGCCAAGGAATTTCCCAAATAACGCTGCGCATCTAAATATTGCAAATCACGGGCTTCTTTGGGGTTGTAAATGACCATGACTTTACGAGGCATGACTTCAACCAATCCGACACCGAGCATATTGAGCTCTGCATTGCTGACATAAGGAATAAAGCCTGCGGTTTTGATTTGCTGTGCTGTTTTACGAGCCAACTCACGTTGCTGAGGAGCGACATAGTCAATCACTAAAATGGGAAGCTGATACTGACTTTGTATGTGTTTGAACTGACCCAGTAGCCAATTGCGATCGGCTTCACTCACAGCTCGATACTGACTATTTTGGGCATCCCAACCTTGATACAACGATTCCGCCGCAACCATCCAAGCGGCATCGTGGACTTGCGGTAAAATTTCAAAACCACGATTAAAAATCAACTTGGCTTGTGGATAGCGTTTTTTCACTGTTTGAATGGCAGCAATTAAGCCTGCTTCTTGGCGTGCTCGTGCTTCAGGGGTTTTTGCCACCAACTGATACGAATCTAAGGTATCGAGAAAAAAACCACGATAACCTTGTTGCCATAAAGGTGTAATGACTTGATTGGTAAAAAAATCTGCCCAACCTGCGGCAGATTGATCAATCACATGCGAGCCCCAGTTTTTATTTTGATCGAGCAACCATGCTTTAGGAATTTTAGAAAAATACGGCTTTTCTGCCCGCACTTCACCCACACTCACATAAGCAAATAATTCACTATTTGAACGACGATAGCGGTTCGGGTCAATGCCTTGATGATCGGGGTCAATCACGGCGACATCAAAAGCGTGCAACTCATCTAATGGGGGTTGATCGGCATAAAAAAGAGCCACAGCAGGCAGGTTCTTGGCATGAACCACGCCTGTCAAAATCAACAAGAATAAGGTGATGAGATAACGCATAGCTTGATATACCAAAACAACATTATAAATGAGATATAGTTAAAAGAAAATGAAATTTTTGAACACAAAAACAGAATATAGTGCATGTAAAATATGTATGGATTTTTAGGTTTTTTGCTTTGTACACGACAAAAAAAGATAACTCATTGAAATAATGGCATAATACTTGTTTTCTGAAGGCGAATATGATGACACATTTCAATGAGTTAGATCTCATCTTAAACAAATATCTAAAGTGGAACAAGTCACATGT
>SSHD01000120.1 GCA_008017255.1 Acinetobacter sp. | reverse complement strand
TTTGATGCAAGCGATGGCTCAAGATAAGCAAGCCATTCAGCAATTTGTCTTGGCACAAACCGAGCAACAGCAGCAGTTCGATCAGCTGTTGCAGCAGCTAGATCGGCAGTTGCAACAGCAAATGCAAAATCCACAACTGAATTTTAATAACAGTGCAAAACCAGCCAGCTGGTCTTGGTTTAGCGTGGAAAAACTACAGCGTAATGCACCAGACTTAATGCAGCGTCATCTTGGTTTAAAAGAAATCCAATTGCGTTTGCTGTTGGCCGCGCAGGCTTTACATGCAGGGCAGGAGGTGGAATATCGAAAAGCTGTGCAAGAAGTGCTACAGCTGCTTGCGGCATTGCCCGATTCACACAGTCAGCAGCTCAAGCTACGCTTAGAAAAAATGACTAATCTGCCGGCTTTATCTAAGCCGAAACTCAGCACACTGGCGTTGTTGGGGTAATGGTATGAAGCGTTTAGTGTTGACCTATGTAGTGGCGAGTGTGTTGTTATTTGCGCTGTGTGCTGTGTTGAGTTATGGCTATGGCACAGGGTATGTTTATATTTATTGGCGTACATGGCAATTTCAAAGTAGTCTGTGGGGGTTGCTGGCACTGGTGTTGTTATGTGGCTTGTTGTTTCAAGGCTTGTGGTTGGGGGGTAAACGCTATTTCACCCATGAACAACGTAAGACAGACACTGCGCTGCACTTTAAAGATTTGCATCCTTATGAGCAATTGGGGGTGGTGTGGTTATTAGATGCCGCCAAAGATCAACAACTGTTTATTGAGCGGGTGTATAGCCAGTCGGGCTTGCTGCACCCGATTATTGATGCACAGTTTGATTATCGTAATGGTGACTATGCCAGCGCCTTGCAGAGTTTGCAGCAAGCAGTGCCGATGGCATTTGAGTTGGCGGAATTACAACACATCGAAATTTTATTGGCGCAGCAACAGACAGAGCAAGCCTTAAGCCATTTGGAATTTCTGGCACAGCAGCAAATTTCGCCGTGGCTCAGCGAAATCGAAACGGCCTATCGACAACGGTTGATGAGCTTGTGGGGCAAACTTGCCTTACAGCAGCCGTGGTTGTTTTTACGTTCTACCCAACACGGTTTGCTCGATGCAACGCATCGGGACCTGTGGTTGCAGCAATTGCTGATTCAATTTGAGCAAGCGTCGGTTGATGATTTGGCTGCCTTACAACAACGCTATTTGGCACTGCACAGTGAAATTCAAACTCGCCCTTATAGCAGTAAGCTGTTGTGGTTAAAGCTATTGGCGCGTATGGCGGACATGAGCCTACAACATCAAGATTTAGCCCTACATTTATTACAAGAGCAGTTTGATCCCGAAGTGTTTTATTTGTGGTTTCAGCAGCAATTGTTAAAACAAAATCCTAATTATGCTCAGGTAGAGCAGCGTATTCTACAGCTCGAACAGCGTTATAGTAGCGTGCCAATGTTAAGCTTTGCCAAATGGCATATTTACAGCGCCACCAAACGCCAAGCGGAAGCAGCGCAGCTATTAACTTTATATCCAGATAATATTTTGATGAATTATCTACGGATTAAATCGACCCTTGCAGATAATCCAGATTTAATCAGACAGTTAAATTTGGTCTTTGAAAATGATGTTAATTTTCTGAATTTTAAAATATGAGGTTCAATATGAACGCACTTGCTAGCTATCCCGTTATTCATCAGCAAACTGTGGCTTGGGGTGATATGGATGCCTTTGGTCATGTCAATAATGTGCAATATTATCGTTATATGGAAAGTGCTCGGATTAGCTATTTAAACGCATTAAATATATTTGAGCAGCACATGGTGACAGTCGTAGCATCGAGCCAGTGTCAATATTTAAGCCCTGTATTTTATCCAGATGTATTGCAGGTTGGGGCGCGGATTGAGGAGCTGCGTAATCGCGCATTTCGCATGCATTATGTATTATGGAGCGAGGCGCAAAATAAAGTTGTGGCAACAGGCGAAGCTGTACTGGTGTGCCTTGATAAAAACAGTTCGGAAAAAGTGCATATTCCCGCTGATATTCGCGCCAAGATTTTGCAGTTAGAAAGTGCAGCAGGTCATCAGTTAGATATAATCGCTTAGTGATTTAAACCGAAACTCAGCACGGCAATATTTAATCATCGCCATTTAATCAATTTTAGACAAAATATTTATAGTGTTATTGTAAATTAAGGCGTATTTGGTGGGTTAATGTGATTAGTTTGGCTTTTCTGTTGTTGCTTATTTAAGCATTTATAAATTATTATGAGTTGGAATTTATAAATTCATATTTTATTTTTGAGTGATGTTTTTTGAGTGTATTGGAGTGGGTCAAATGAAACCGGATATTAGTCGTTTATCTGTAGAAGAATTAAAACGTTTACAGCTTGAAGCAGAATCTTTAATTGCCAGTAAAAAAGATCAAGAAATTGAAGATGCGTATAAGCAAGTATTGGCAATTGCTGAAGGTGTGGGTTTAAGCCTAGAAGACTTACTGAGCTTTGCGGGTAAGAAACGCAAAAAAACCACCACTACGCGTAAAGCAGTTGCGCCACGTTACCGCAACAAAAGCAATACTGCGGAAACGTGGACGGGTCGCGGTAAACAACCACGTTGGTTGGTTGCTGAGCTCGCCAAAGGTCGTAAGCTGGAAGATTTCTTAATCTAAATCTAAACTCGCTGCGTCATTGTTCTGTCATGGCATGCAGCTATGCTGTGACCAAAAACCAAGCATAAATGGCTTGGTTTTTTTATGGCAAAGAATTGGCGAGTTAGAAAAAGTGTGCATAATGTCTTGGTGGGCTCTACTGTTCACACAGGATGATGTTTTGTAGGTTGGTAAAAATGGAATGAAGAACAAAACCAAACAATGGAAATGGTGGATATTCGCCGTTTTTGCATTTTTAATTTTTATTATTTTACAAATTCCAGCGACTTGGTTAATTGCGAAATTCTCAAAAAACCATCAAATTTTACACAATGTCAGCGGCAATATTTGGCAAGGTCAGGCCGATTGGCAACGTGGTCAATTGCGTGGCTCGGTGCATTGGCAAACGCGTCCTTTAGATTTATTACGCTTTCGTTTGGGTGCAAATTTAGCTATTCATAGTGGTAATACCCAGTTGAATGGTGTGCTTGGCTATGGTTTTGGTCAAAAAATTAACTTTACAGACTTGCAAGGTGAAATTGCACCTGAAACGCTAAAATATTTTGCCAATTGGCAGTGGCCGGCAAATGCCATTCAGCTTCAAGATGTGCAATTGAACTATCAAAAACAACAAGGCTTTACTGCTACAGAAGGACAATTACACTGGGCAGGTGGTGTGCTGGGCTATAGCTTTGGGCAGCGTCAAGATCGTATGAATATGCCTTCACTGATTGCTAATCTGCAATCTGAAAATGGACAGCTTCAGCTTGATGTGCGTGATCAACGGCAGCAGAAAATGGCCAATTTTAGTTTAGACGCAAATTTCATGCTCGATGCGCAACTCACTCAGCGCATGTTGTTGAATATTCCTTCTTACCAAGGTAAGGCTGGGCTAGACACCTATGTGATTAGTTCGCGGCAACCGTTGTTGCAAGGTGGTTGGTAATGAGCACATTCACTTATAAACTGCAACAATTACGCTGGCAAAAATTAGATAAATTCAGTGCGCTTATATTGGCAGTGCTGATTTTATGGCTGTGTTGGAAATTAGCCGCGTTGTTTTGGTGGGTGCTTGCACCACCGCAGCCGATGCAATTGGATCGTACTGAGTTGGGTTCACAGCAAGCGCAAGTGCCGAATATTAGCGCCTTTGCCTTATTTAATGAGGCGGCAACATCTACTGCACAAGACAATCTCAATTTGGAATTGCAAGGGGTGCTGCTCGGTACGCCAAGTTATTTATCTTCTGCGGTCATTAAGCTTAATGATATTGCCGAACGCTATCGAGTTGGTGAAACGGTGGGTTCGACCTCGTATCAACTGGCCGAAGTGTATTGGGATCATGTGCTGTTAAGACAGGGCAATGGTGCGACCCGCGAGGTTCAATTCAAGGGGTTGGAAAATGGTTTGTATCAACCGATGGCACCGCTATCAACCAGCAGTAACACGACTGCAGCGACTCCGTCAGAGCCAGCGCCAAGCGCACCACAATCTGCCTTAGGGCAAGCCATTCAGCAAATGCAAGACAACCGTGAACAATATTTGAAAAACATGGGGCTCAGCGGCGGTGGTGCAGACGGCTATGAAATATCAGAGCAAACGCCGGCCAAGTTAAAAAACGCCTTGGGTTTGCGGGCGGGTGACCGTATTCTATCGGTCAACGGTCAAACCATTGGGCAAGGTCTAAGCGAAGTGCAATTACTCGAACAAGTGCGCCGTGCGGGACATGCCAAAATAGAAATAAAACGTGGTGATCAAGTGATGACCATTCAACAGAATTTTCAGTGATCGCAGGTCACCAACTTAGTTAGGAATAAGTGCAGGGTATGGCTTTTTTGAATCATCAACGTCCACTTTGGGCACTGCTTGCTGCGGTACCGTTAGTTGCAGTTGTGAGCACGCAAGTGCAAGCACAAACTTGGAAGATTAATCTGCGTGACGCAGATTTAACTGCATTTATTAATGAAGTTGCTGATATTACCGGCAAGAACTTTGCGGTAGACCCGCGTGTACGTGGCAACGTCACGGTTATTTCCAATAAAGCACTGAATAAAGCAGAAGTGTATGATCTGTTTTTAGGGGTGTTAAACGTCAATGGTGTGGTTGCGCTTCCATCGGGCAATACGATTAAGTTGGTGCCAGACAGCAATGCCAAAAACTCAGGCATTCCTTACGATGCACGCAGCCGTGCCGGTGGAGATCAAATTGTTACTCGGGTGATTTGGCTAGAAAACACCAATCCAAATGACTTGATTCCCGCTTTGCGCCCCTTAATGCCGCAATTTGCCCATTTGGCAGCCGTGGCAGGCACCAATGCGTTGATTGTGTCTGATCGAGCGAGCAATATTTACCAATTAGAAAGTATTGTGCGTAATCTGGATGGCACAGGGCAAAATGATTTAGAAGCCATCACGCTACAATCGAGCCAAGCCGAAGAAATTATTGGTTTGCTAGAAAGCATGAGTGCAACGGGTACCGCAAAAGATTTGATTGGCTCGCGAGTGCGGATTATTGCCGACAACCGTACCAATCGTATTATGATTAAAGGCGACCCAGATTCGCGTAAGCGCTTACGCCACATGATTGAAATGCTCGATGTGCCATCGGCAGACCGTTTGGGTGGTTTAAAAGTTTTTCGTTTGAAATATGCCAGTGCCAAAAACTTAGCTGAAATTTTACAAGGTTTAGTGACAGGGCAAGCGGTTGCATCCTCTGCTTCATCCGATAGTAATAGTCGCTCCAATTCAATTAATAACTTAATTTCCAATAATCAAAACTCCAATACTTCGTCTGGCGCATCATCTATTTCAACCCCATCCATTAATTTAAATGGTGGTTCAAACAGCGGTCAAAATGCAGGCATTACCAGTTTTAACAGCGGTGGGGTCAGTATTATTGCCGATGGCACGCAAAATGCCTTGGTGGTGAAAGCCGATCCACAGTTAATGCGTGAAATAGAAGCCGCCATTCAGCAATTAGATACTCGCCGTCAGCAAGTGCTGATTGAGGCTGCGATTATAGAAGTGGCGGGCGATGATGCAGATCAGCTTGGCGTGCAGTGGGCTTTGGGTGATTTAAGTAGCGGTGTGGGCGTGGTCAACTTTAGCAATGTAGGCTCAAGTCTATCCAAACTTGCCGCAGGCTATTTGGCGGGCGGTGCAGCGGGTGCAGGTGCAGCGGGTGCAGGTGCTGCACTGGGTGCAGGTTCGTCAATTGTGCTGGGTGACTCCAAAGAACGTGCCGATGGTTCGCGGAAATTGTATGGTGCTTTAATTCAAGCCTTAAAAAGCAATGTAAAGTCCAACCTATTGTCTACGCCGTCTATCGTCACCATGGACAATGAAGAAGCCTATATTGTGGTGGGGCAGAACGTACCTTTTGTGACAGGTTCGGTGGCAACAGCAGGCAATAGCACCATCAACCCTTACACCACGGTGGAACGTAAAGACGTGGGTGTGACTTTAAAAGTGGTGCCGCATATTGGTGAGGGTGGTTCAATCCGCTTAGAAGTGGAACAAGAGGTTTCGGCAGTACAAGAAAGTCGTGGTCAAGCCACCGATTTGGTCACCAGTAAACGTGCCATTAAAACTTCAGTATTGGCAGATCATGGACAAACTATTGTTTTGGGTGGGCTCATTTCTGACAATAGTGTGCATTCACGCCAAGGTGTGCCGGGTTTAAGCAATATTCCATTCTTGGGACGTTTATTCCGTGCTGACAGCAAAAGCAATGAAAAACATAACTTACTCGTATTTATTCACCCGACCATTGTCGGCGATGCCGAAGATATCCGCCGTTTATCGCAGCAGCGCTATCAACAGTTGTACAGTTTGCAACTGACGATGGATAAAAACGGTAATTTTTCCAAATTACCTGAAAATGTAACCGATGTTTTCCGTCAGCAACCGATCAATCCGCCATCTGCCTATCAAACATTGCCGACTGCCACAGCGCCTCAAACAGCGGCAGTGACCACGCCAGTTGCGATTGAGCCTGAGGTGCAAAAGCAAGTGGTGGTATTGCCTGAAGCAAGCACGCAGCGCACGAAAAATACCGTGACCACTACAACCATTCGTTCGGTATCTTCACAGTAGCAGAAAGAAAGGTTAAGATAAAAAATGTTAAGCCGATCACACAATACTAAGAAATGGGTGGACAGTTATGACTTGGAAATTACAAGGTATTTCCGTTGAAGTTGCGGGGCAAGAAATTATTATTGAGTGCGACATGTTGGTGGGTCGCCATGATGATGCCGATATCCTGTTGCAGTCGGCACAAGTTTCACGCCGCCATGCAGTGTTAATCTGCAAAAATGAGCAGATTGTGGTGCAAGATTTGGAATCGACCAACGGCACCTTTTTAAACGATGAACGCATTAGCCAAGAAGCAGAATTACAAGACCAAGATGTATTGCAATTTGCGGGGGTGAAATTCACCGTGTTGGCACCTGTTCGGTCACAAACTGATCTAGACGGCATGCCAAGTATTGCTGAACGGGCAGCTGCAACCGCGATTAATGCCAATGGTATGCCGCAACAGGTAGATATTCCAAAACCTGCGCCAATTCCTGCCAATGCACCTGCTCAAACAGCGGTGAGTCCGACCAATGGCAAGAAGAAGTCGAGAAAAGAAAGACGCCTAGAGCGGCAAAAAAATATCAGGGTGGGTTTGGTTTCGCTGATGGTGCTGATCATTTTGGCCCTGATGGCGTGGATGTGGTTTTAATCACTGCATTAAACTTTTACAATGAAGGCATGCGCATGGAGCATGCCTTTTGTTTTTTGAGTTCGTTTATGTCTGTTGCACAGTTAGCACACCGAAAGCTTATTTTATTTGATTTAGATGGTACATTGGTCGACTCGGCGCGAGATTTGTATCGTGCCATGAACTTGACTTTGCAGGATTTGGGTCGCCCGCTGGTGACAGAGCAGCAAATTCGTACCTGGGTCGGCAAGGGTGCATCGCAATTGTGTAGCTGCGTGATTCAATATCAAGATCATCATTTAGACCCTGAGCAACAGCAAAAATTGTTACAGCATTTTTTAATGGTTTATCAACACAATCTGTGTGTGGACACGGTGATTTACGAGGGTGTGCTAGATTTTCTCGACGATTGTCAGGCACAGCACAAGACCTTGGTTTGCGTGACCAATAAGCCGTATCAGGCATCGGTTGAATTGTTGCGACAATTAAATTTACTCGATCGCTTTGCCTTGGTGATAGGGGGTGATTCCTTGACCAATCGAAAACCGCACCCTGAACCGCTGCTGCATGCGATGCAGCATTTTAGCCAGCAGCCGGCACAGACCTTAATGATTGGTGATTCGAGTAATGATGTCGAGGCAGCACGGCGTGCTGGTATTGATTGTATTGTGGTCAGCTATGGCTATAATCATGGAGAAAATATTGCAGACTGTCAGCCACAACAAGTGGTGGATCGTTTGGTTGAGTTGCTGGAAGTTGATCGGATGGGGAGAGAGGCATGAAATGGCGAATGGTTTTTCGATGGCGGGCGACGCGCAATTGAATCGAAAAAATACACCATCATCGAAAGCATAGAGAATATTCATGACCACTTTTGCACAATTTGAACAGCTGAAATCGGCAGGCTATAACACGATCCCTGTATATCGTCAGCGCCTAGCCGATACTGAAACCCCGCTATCCATTTTTGCCCGTTTTAAAGATCAGGCGCAGGCTTATCTTTTTGAATCGGTTGAGGGTGGTGAAAACTGGGCACGTTATTCCATGATTGGCTTGGGTGAATCGACGGTTTTTTCCTGCAATGCTGGTGTGCTTACCATTCAACAGGCAGACGGCTCGATCTCACAGCAAACCTGTAGCGACCCATTTCAATATATTCGTGAATTTTTAGCCCAATTTAAAGTACCAAGCCAAACCGAACTGCCAGATTTACCGAGTTTTACTGGCGGATTGGTCGGCTATTTGGGTTATGACGCAGTGCGTTATATCGAGCCGAAACTCAAGCATGTACCAACCGCTGACCCAGTCACATTACCTGATTTATGGTTGATGCTGTCGCAAACCGTCATCGTGTTTGATAACTTAAAAGATACCTTATTTCTAATTCATCATGCCGATGCACGGCAGTCAGATGCTTATGCACAGGCACAAGCCAAGTTAGATCAATTGGAGCAATTGCTGGCAATACCTGTCAGTTTACAAGCTAAGCCACATACTGCGCCGCATTTTGAGTCGATTACTGGCAAAGAAAAATTTATTGCTACGGTGGAAAAAGTCAAAGAATACATCCGTGCGGGCGATGTGATGCAGGTCGTTCCAGGGCAGCGTATGGTATCCGATTTTGATGGCGAACCGTTGCAGGTCTATCGTGCCTTGCGCCATTTAAATCCATCGCCGTATTTGTTTTTGGTACAAGGTCGAACTTTGACTGACCAAAAGCCGTTTCATATTGTTGGTTCATCGCCGGAAATTTTATCGCGCTTAGAAAATGGCATTGCCACAGTTCGTCCTTTAGCGGGTACACGTCCTAGAGGCAAAACCAAAGCTGAAGATTTAGCTTTGGAGCAAGAGTTGCTGTCAGATGAAAAAGAAATTGCCGAGCATCTCATGCTGATTGATTTGGGGCGCAACGATGTTGGGCGGGTGGCGAAAATTGGTAAGGTGCAAGTGACCGATCAAATGGTGATAGAGCGTTATTCGCATGTCATGCATATTGTGTCCAATGTACAAGCCGAAGTGCGAGATGATGTTGATGCCTTAGATGTGTTTAAGGCAACATTCCCCGCAGGGACATTGTCCGGCGCACCTAAAATCCGTGCCATGGAAATTATTGATGAAGTCGAGCCGGTTAAGCGTGGCGTGTTTGGCGGTGCGGTGGGTTATTTGGGCTGGCATGGTGAAATGGATATGTCGATTGCGATTCGCACCTGTGTCATTCGTGAGCAAAAAGTCTATGTGCAGGCAGGCGCAGGCTTAGTAGCCGACTCAAATCCTGAATCGGAATGGAATGAAACCCAAATTAAAGCACGCGCCGTGATTAAGGCGGTTGAATTATCATCAAACGGCTTGATTTTATAAGTTTTAGCGATTTTTTTGAAAAAAAGCGCTTGCATCGTGTCGAGGTTTTGCTAAACTGCACACCGTTCTGATACGAAACGTAGCAAACGCAAAGAAAATGCCGGCATAGCTCAGTTGGTAGAGCAACTGACTTGTAATCAGTAGGTCCACAGTTCGAATCCGTGTGTCGGCACCATTTTCCAAGCTTAGTACGTTTATAAGAACAGCACTGAATAAGTGTGTTGTGGTGAGGTTCCCGAGCGGTCAAAGGGGGCGGACTGTAACTCCGCTACGAAAGTTTCGAAGGTTCGAATCCTTCCCTCACCACCATTTAATTTCGATAGAACTGGTAAATACCAAGATGCGGGAGTAACTCAGTTGGTAGAGTGGCAGCCTTCCAAGCTGCATGTCGCGAGTTCGACCCTCGTCTCCCGCTCCATTTGAAGTTTTATATTTGCTCTTATAGCTCAGTGGTAGAGCACTCCCTTGGTAAGGGAGAGGTCTCGAGTTCAAATCTCGATAAGAGCTCCAGATACAGTTTAGCGATTATTCGCACAAATTTTTTAAAAAGCAGGCTTATTAG
>SSHD01000059.1 GCA_008017255.1 Acinetobacter sp. | reverse complement strand
TTCAACAACAATCTGCGCCTGTCAGCACCTTAAATAATTTAGCGGCGTTATTATTTATTTTGCCGTACTTTTTCTTTTCTGCTACAGCCGGTCAAATTGCCGATAAATATGAACGATCTCAATTGGTTCGATTCATTAAACTGCTTGAAATTATAATTATGCTGATTGGTAGCGCAGGCTTTTTACTCGGCAATTTATGCTTGCTGTTAGTGGCGCTGTTTTTAATGGGCACGCATTCCACTTGTTTTGGACCCATCAAATACGCCATTTTGCCGGAAATATTAAAACCAAACGAGTTGATGTCTGGCAACGCCTTGTTCCAGTCTGGCACGTCTATGGCGATTTTATTCGGCATGATTTTGGGCGGTGCAGTCATTGCTGCATCGGCTGGCAACCTCGCCTGGATTAGCTTAACCGTAGTGACGATTGCCTGCTTAGGTTATATGTGTAGCCGTTTTATTTTGCCGCAAAAAATTGCCGCGCCCGATTTAACTATCGACTGGAATTTTCTCCGTACCAGTGTACAAACCATTCAATACGCTAAAAGTATGCCAATTGTGTTTACTATTTTATTGGGCAATTCTTGGTATTGGTTTTATGGCGCAACCTACCTTACCCAAATTCCACAACTGACCCAACAAAACTTACATGCGTCTGAAAATGTAGTTAGTTTACTGCTGACTTTCTTTTCGGTCGGGATTGGGGTAGGTTCGTTACTGTGCCGCAAAATTGGCGGTACTGCCATTCATATTAAAATGGTACCTTATGGTGCGATTGGTTTAACCGTATTTGCATTGTATTTGGCTGCCAGTTTGAGCTTTGTACCTGAGCGCACAGGCGCTTTGCTGAACTTAACAGATATGTTTACTCAAGGTGCAGTGTATTACCATGTGATGCTTGCGGTGACTTTGCTCGGTATTAGTGGTGGTTTTTATATTGTACCGCTGTATGCCATGATGCAAGCCTATTCGCCTGCCTCGCATCGTGCACGCGTCGTTGCGGCGAATAATATATTGAATGCGATTTTTATGGTGTCATCGGCAATCTTTTCGATCATTATTTTAAGTATTTTAAACATTGATATTAAAATATTATTTAGTATTACCGCTGTGCTAAGTGCCATTTTTTCATTTTGGTTATTAATGCGACTCAAACCGTTATTGGCACATGCCACCACCCGCTTAGAGGATTAACTTATGCGTCATTTGACTGGTCTTGACCAACTGATTCATTCTTTTGACCAAGCGCTACGCAGCCTAGTGCCAGATGCAACCACTGCGCAGCGTGCCAACCCCGCAGCACAGACTGACAGCCAACTGTGTGTGAGTGATGCACGCCATGTGGCAGGTTTAATGCGAGTGAACCATAGTGGTGAAGTGTGTGCGCAAGCGCTGTATCACGGACAGGCTTTAACCGCCAAACTGCCGCAAGTTCGACTAGAAATGCAACAGGCTGCCCTAGAAGAACAAGACCATTTGGCATGGTGTGAAGACCGTTTAAAAGAGTTAGAAAGTCATACCAGTTTGCTCAACCCTGTGTGGTACGGGTTGTCTTATGGTATGGGTGCGCTGGCGGGTATTGCCGGTGACACATACAGCTTGGGTTTTGTGGCTGAAACTGAGCGTCAAGTCAGCCAACATTTACAACAGCATTTGCAACAACTGCCTGAACAAGATGTGCGTTCGCGCAAAATTTTAGAGCAAATGAATGTAGATGAATTACAGCATCGAGATACCGCTTTACACGCAGGCGGCGTGGAATTGCCTGCGCCAGTGCGTATGACCATGGCGGCAATATCTAAACTCATGACCAAAACCAGTTATTATATTTAAAGCACTTACAACGGTCATTAGGTTTCACCCATGTGTGTATGCTCCGCCAATGAGATACCTCATGTTATACGCAATTGCATAATTTATTTTTTGGGTGTACATTTAATATAAGCAAAGTGAGTACATGATGTTAGTCAGTTTTGACCCTGAAAAACGAGCGCTGACTTTGCAGCAAAGAGGCTTAGACTTTGCCGATGCTTATAAAGTTTTCCAAGCGAAGCACTTCACTGCTCCCGATCTGCGCCAAGAATATGCAGAACTAAGGAACATCACTATTGGATACCTTGATGACCGAATGGTGGTCATGGTGTGGACTAAGCGAGATGACAGCCATCGAATTATTTCAATGAGAAAAGCCAATGAACGAGAAATTAAAAAATTCAGCCAATATCTTGGATGATGAAGATGCTCCTGAATTAGATGATGCGTTCTTTGCCCGTGCCGACCTGTACGATGGCGACAAGTTGCTTAAACGTGGTCGCCCACCTATAAAGAACCCAAAAATCGCAGTAAAATTACGACTTGACCCTGACGTATTGGAAAAACTACGCGCATCGGGTAAAGGGTGGCAAACCCGTGTCAATGCTGTGCTACGTGAATATGTCAGCAACCACTAAAATCACTGCGTTATTTCAAACCCTTTTCTGCTTTAAAACGCTCTAAATTGCGCACCGCATCTTGATAATCCGATTGCACGCTACCACTGTTAATACGCAGCTCATACAGACGTTTTTTATAATCATCCCGATCTTTAACCGATAAATCGTTACGCTCTAATTCCTTTAAATAATAATTCGAATCACGTTGTGAACGCTCAAACTCGGCATCTGCCACATAATAATCATGTGCAACTTGATAATACATACGCAACGATTCTCGTTTTTCGATTGGACAGACCCGAAAATCCCCCCGACCCAACAAGGCTTCATTAAAAATAGTTTCAGGGCGGCAATAATAACCCAATCCTTGCTGATAGCCTTGTTCATACAGGCTTTGATTCGGCACAATGTTGGCTTTTTGACAAGACGAATAATAGCGATCTAGACGCATATCGCGTCCTGCTGAGCCGTCCTTTTCCCCGACTTTAAACCAATTGGCAGTTTTACACTGCTCGACACTCATGGCAGCACAGCCAGAAAGCAAAACCGTAAGCGCAGCAAGAGTTAAACTATTTTTCATAAAATATTGCCTATTCTTATACTGTTACTTGTTTTAAACATTACATTGTAATGACAGGATAATCTATCTTTTGTTCGACCTGCAATTCAGCAGTTTGCCATAAATCATACAGTGGTATTTTTACATCTAAAGCCAATGGTAACTTTTTTGGATTAAATTGCATATCTACAAGGCTCACCCCCCATGCAATCACATCTATATCTAAACTAATTTGATGCGATGGGCGCACCCGCCCCGATTGTTGTTCTAATTTTTTTAAGTACGCAATAATTGCTGCAACACTATGCTGACTATGCAATAAACACGCAGAATTCCAATAGTCTGCACCCACGCCATCTCGACATGGTATTTGATAAATTGGCGAAAACTCGACCCTGCCCAACCCTGCAAGTTGTGCATAAGCAAAACTAAAATTTTGCTGCTGCTGTTTGTTACTCGCCAGTGCGAGCGCAAAAATCATGTCGGTTGCGTTCAAGGCGAATTCCTACAGCTTGGGCTTGGGCAATAATGGCAGGTTTACGTATGTGAATGGTGATGGATTCAATACTTGGAAACTGTGTAAATAAACCGTTTAAGACCAATTGTGCTGCGTGTTCAATCAGTTTTGGTTGTGCTTGTTGTATCAGTTGTGCGGCAAGCTCACAAATTTGCGCATAATTTAGCGTGTCATTTAATTCATCGGAACTCGCCGCTGTGCTGAGGTCGGTATGAATGGTTAAATCGAGCTTTAAAGGTTGTATTATTTGCCGTTCCCAATTGAAACAACCAATCACGGTATCGACCTTTAAACCTTCAATAATAATGGCATCCATAGCGACCTATTCAAATAAAATTAATGCTTTAACAGCGAAATCGGTTCTTCATTGTGAACCATTTTTAGCCGTTGGTCAGCATAAATATCGGTATAGGGCGCAAGCACGCGCATAAACCGATCAAAATATAACATCTGCTTGAATAATAAAGCGAAGTCGCGCGGAAATTTAATGCCGTGACGCTCACCGACCGCGATTACATCCATCATAATATCATTCAGTTCTGCTGGGTTAGAGCTTAAAAGGTCTTGAGGGTCTGACAATAACACCCCGCCAAATAAACGCTCTACATCGGCTGCCAATGCTTGGGTATCTACGTGGGTATGTGTCATGCCCATTTTCAGCATATTTTCAGCCATCGCCACATAGTTACTGTGCTGCAAGGCATCCATAAAGGCCATGCTCGCCGTCCACACTTCTTGTTTTAACTGCCCGACAATACCAAAGTCGATAAAACCAATTCGACCGTCTTCTAGCAACATTAAATTGCCTGCGTGTAAATCGGCATGGAAACTTTTACACAGCATTAAACTGCCGAACCATGTATTCATGGCAGTAATGAGCACTTGCGATGGGTCTTTTGCATACTGCTTAACCACATCAAAATCGGTCAAAGACACGCCATATAAACGCTGCATGGTCAGCACACGGCGGGTAGAAAATTGATGATATACCTTTGGTGCAGTCGCAGCTTGATTATCCGAAACATTCAAATAATCAATAAAATCATCAAGATTTTGCGCTTCTTCAATAAAATCGACTTCACGCACCATGCGCAGCTTAATTTCTTCGACAATTTCCGACAACGAGGCAAATTTAACTTTAGGGACTGCACGCTCTAAGACTTTGGCAGCCCAATGCACCACGTTTAAATCGGTATATAGAATGGTTTCGACACCCGGTTTTTGTACCTTTAAAACAACATCTTCGCCTGTCACCAATTTGGCTGCATGTACTTGGGCAATCGAGGCAGATGCTAACGGTGTTTCATCAATAAAACTAAAAATTTCACTTAAGTTTTTACCGGCAAATTCATCTGCCAAAACACTCTGAATATAGCTAAACGGTAAAGTAGGCGTTTGGTCTAAACAGCCTTGAAATTCCTCAACATATTCGCGTGGAAATAATGAGGGAGTACTGGCAATAAATTGACCCAGTTTGATATAGGTTGAACCTAAAGATTCAAAGGTTTCGCGCATGAGCTTGGCGTTGTTGGGTTTTTCAGTGGCATATTTAACACCGGCTTGCGCTGCCACAAATAAAGTTTCACCAATACGTGCTACCGAACGCAGCCCATCAAATAAAATATTTCTTTTCATGGTTTTTTCATTGCCTCACAGATGGCGCTAGTTTAGCAAATTTTGTCGCGCTTACTGTTTAAGTTGCTAGACAAACTGGACAATTTGCATCTTTTTCAAATTGTAGAATCCGTTGTGACAAATTCAAGCCATTCCAAAGTAACAATTTTTGCTTCAGTGGGGTTAAGCCCAAACCTAAAAACAACAAACTGTGATGCGCTTGTAATGATGCTATCACCACGGGCGTAGTTGCCAATACGCCAGACTCCGCACAACGCAAGCCATCATTGCCCTGCTGTTTGGGAAATAAACACTCATAACAGGCTGAATCGGCAGTGACCATAAACAATTGCGCTTCAAAACCAATGGCTGAAGCGCTCAGTAATGCGACTTGATGTTTACGGCATGTGGCATTGACCAAATAGCGTGTAGCAAAATTATCACAGCCATCTAACACTAAATCTTGATGCTGCACCAAGTCATCGGCATTGTGTTCATCTAAACGCATATTGTGATATTCCACTTGTATATGCGGATTGATATTACGTAAATGCTTTGCCAATACTTCGGCTTTGAAACGTCCTAAATCTTTTGGGCTAAAAGCAATTTGCCGTTGTAGATTGCTTATTTCAATGCTATCGGTATCGACCAGAGTGATCTTTCCCACTCCTGCACGTGCCAACAGCTCTGCACTGGTACAACCGATGCCACCTGCACCGACGATCAGCACATTGGCCAGTTTCAGCTTTTCTTGTGCTTCAATGTCCCAACCATCCAATAAAATCTGCCGACTATATAGATGCATTTCGTCATCATTGAGTTCAAATTCATTTTCAAAATGGTCGGACACAGCGCTTCTCGAACGATTGCAAGGTTTAGGGTTAAAGTGGCTGTTACTTCGCAGCCATACGAATTGCACCGTCTAAACGGATGACTTCTCCATTTAGATATGCGTTTTCGGCAATATGCGCCACCAAGCGAGCAAATTCTTCCGCACGCCCCAAACGAGATGGATAAGGCACCATTTGCCCCAAAGAATCTTGCACGTTTTGCGGTAAACCTTTGAGCATTGGGGTTTCCATAATACCCGGTGCAATCACCATAATCCGAATACCATGTCGCGCCAACTCACGTGCAATTGGCAAGGTCATTGCCACCACAGCCCCTTTCGATGCCGAATACGCCGCCTGACCAATTTGCCCATCAAAAGCAGCCACCGATGCAGTATTGACAATCACACCTCGGTCTTCATCATCTGCTGCCACGCTGTTTTTGCTCATAACTTCGGCAGCTAAACGCAGCATATTAAATGTACCAGTGACATTAATCTGCAAGGCTTTTGAGAACATGCTCAGGTCATGCACAGCATCTTTACCGAGTACTTTTGCCGATGGCGCAATACCTGCACAGTTCACCAAGCCATGCACCGCACCATGTTTAGCTAATACATTTTGAAAAAATTCTGTGGCGGCTTGTTCATCGCAAACATCTAAAGCGACAAAATCGGCTTTTGCGCCTAAAGTTTGCGCATGTTGCTGCCCTGCTTCTACATTCATATCGACCAATGTAACTGACGCGCCTTTTTCAACGAGATAAGTGGCCGTTGCAGCACCTAAACCAGAGCCACCGCCAGTAATGACGAAGTGTTTTCCTTGAATTTTCATGCTGTTTTTCCTATTTAACTTAAAATTTATTATCTTATCAATACATTAAAACTTATTCGATTAAGCAATTCTGCCCCATCGTCACCCGATCATTCGCTGCATAATCCTGAATAGTTTGGATTTGGCTAAAACCGTGCTGCGCAAAAATATCTCGTACTGCCCGACCTTGGTCACAACCATGCTCGAGTGCAATCCAACCATTGGGTTTTAACCATGTTTTGCCTTGTGCAATAATGGTTTCAATATCAGCTAAACCATGATGATCCGCAATTAATGCGCGCTCAGGTTCAGACTTGAGCTTTTGCATGTGTGCATCTTCAGCATCTATATACGGTGGATTCGACACAATAACATCAAACTGCTGCGGCGCTAAAGCCGCATACCAAGCACCACAGGCAAATTTAACCTGCATTAAACCATGTCGCACGGCGTTTTCTTGTGCTACAGCTAAGGTCGGCGCATAAATATCGGTTGCGGTCACTTGCCACTGCGGACGCTCACTGGCAAGCGCCAAAGCAATCGCCCCTGTGCCCGTACCCAAATCAACAACATTTGCTTTTTGATCAAGTTTTAACTTTAAAACTGTTTCCACCAAAATTTCGGTATCAGGACGTGGTACTAATGTGTCATGGGTAACTTTTAAATCTAAAGTCCAAAACGGTTGTGAGCCAGTGATATATGCCAAAGGCTCACCTTGTTCTATCCGTTGTAAGCCTTTTAAATAGGCTTGTTGTTGCAGTTCAGTTAGTTCTTGCTCTGGGCTAAGTTTAAGCTCTAAGGCATTCATAGCAACAATATGCTCAAGTAGCCAAGCGGCTTCTTGGCGTTCATAGCTGTCTATTTCACCTTTTAAATTTAAAGCCTGCGCAATATTCATTAGCCGCCATTTTCCTGCGCGAGCATAGCGAGCTGATCGGCTTGATATTCACGGTGCAAACTATCTAGCAATTCGTTTAAATCGCCTTCCATAATCGCATCTAACTTATATAGCGTTAAATTGATACGGTGATCGGTCATGCGACCTTGTGAATAGTTATAGGTACGAATACGCTCTGAACGGTCGCCCGAACCCACAAGGTCACGGCGCATTTCCGAGGTTGCGGCATCGGCCGCAGCACGTTTGGCATTTTCTAAACGTGATACCAACAGCGCCATCGCTTTGGCTTTGTTTTTATGCTGCGAGCGTTCTTCTTGACATTCGACCACTACCCCAGATGGAATGTGAGTAATACGCACCGCAGAATCGGTTTTGTTAATGTGCTGACCACCCGCACCCGAGGCACGATAGGTGTCGATGCGTAAATCGGCAGGATTTATTTCCACCGTGGTGTCTACATCCACTTCTGGAAGAATTGCCACAGTACAAGCTGAGGTGTGAACACGCCCTTGTGATTCTGTCGCTGGTACCCGTTGTACACGATGCGCGCCGCTTTCAAACTTTAACCGACCATACACGCCTTCGCCATCTATACGGCAAATGACTTCTTTATAACCGCCATGCTCGCCTTCATTTTCAGACAGCACTTCTATGCGCCAACCTTTGGTTTCGGCGTATTTGCTATACATACGAAATAAATCACCTGAAAAGATCGCCGCTTCGTCACCACCAGTTCCCGCACGGACTTCTAAATAGGCGGCATTGGCATCGTTTGGGTCTTTCGGAATCATCAACACATTCAGTTGTTGTTCCAAATCGACCAACAGTGCCTTATTGGTTTTTATTTCTTCTTCTGCCATGTCTTTGAAATCTGGGTCAGACTTCATTAGCTCTGCGGTTTCAATATCTTCTTCGGCTTGACGATACTTCAGCCACACTTCGGTGATTTCGGTTAAATCGCTATGTTCAAGCGACAGTTTACGAAACCGTTTGTTGTCCGAAATGACTTCGACATCTGCAAGTAATGCGGTCAGCTCTTCATGGCGATCGCACAGTTGATCGAGTCTTAAACGGAGTGATGCTTTCATGGGCGGAATATCTCAAAACTAAACACAGGCAGTTAAATGTTTAGAACTTTTTCATAAGTTTTTAAACCCCTTTGTTTTCCCCCTTCTCAAGGGGGAACTATAGGGGGTTATGAAAAATTTCTAAACATCATGCGCAATATCAAAAAATTGCGCTTAGTTTACAGAGTCTAGGGGTTAAATGACATAGTGAAAGCAAGCCACTTTGCTTGTCACTTGTATTTCTATACTCATCACTTGCTTTGCGTGATTGCTGCTTGATCTTCTATTTTCTGTGATATATACATAACTAAAGATAAATAAAAAGCGAAAACAATAGGATAAATTTATGAATAATTTCATTAACCGTCCAACCTCTGCCTTTATAGCCGCCAGTTGGGTCGCGTTACTGACTGGGGCGTTGGGTTTTATAATTGGCTTGTGGAATGCCAATATGCCGTTGCATGAAAAAGGCTTTTATTTTGTGATTTTGCTGTACGGCTTATTTTCCGCCGCGTCTTTGCAAAAGTCGGTACGGGATCAATTAGAAGAAATACCCGTGACGGCTATTTACTATGCTTTGTGTTGGGTGTCTATGGCGGTGTGTATTGTGCTGTTGCTAATTAGCTTATGGAATGCAGCGCTCAGCATGAGTGAAAAAGGCTTTTATATTATGTCGTTTTTACTGAGTTTGTTTGGCGTGGTTGCAACGCAAAAGAATATTCGAGATTTAAATTATTTACGGCTGCAAACAGAAATGAACCCACGCCGTATTAAGCATGAAAATTCGGCGCAAGATGATGATACGTTTGAATAAAAATTACATATTTTTAAGTAGGTTAATGTATGATACAAAGTACATTTAAACATCAATTTATTTTAAGTTATGCGGCGAGTGCGCCTTATAACTGTAGTTCGACGGACGCTTCGCGCAAGAGGAATAATGATAGAAGAATCAACTGATAAAAGTGGTTATGTATATATATTGACGTCACCAAAAACAGATTGCATAAAAATTGGTGGTACAGATTTTCCTCCACTTAAAAGAATCAAAGAAATCAACTCATGTGATCCATACAAGAGTTTAGGCCCTTGGTCATTATTTGATTTTAGACAAGTGACTGATTGGCGAAATGTTGAGTATTCATTGCATTATACATTTAGGAGTAAATTAAATACTGATATCGCAAACCAAAAAGAGCTGTTTCATTTATCACAACATGAAGCTTCAGAAAAATTGAATGCAATTGATGAGAAATTTATCGTATATAAACCGAAAATCGACAGAATGTTTCAAGATGATTTGTTTGTAACTTATTTAAAAAAACTATTTAAGTTTACAGGAATATTAAACTGGCTTGATATTCAAGGTGCCTGGACTTTTGTACTATTTCCTTCAACAAGTGGTGGTAGATATTTTACTTTGAATATTGGGCCTCATGAAGTCGCATTTACTACTTTACCTATGAAATCTGAAAAACCTATAAATATGATATTGATGGATCGTCTTATTTTGGATTTTAAAAATGTTGAAATTTTTGTAAAAGAAAATAAAGGTGAGATACAAGAAAACCCTTACTCAACAGCTCTACCGCGTGCTGTTTCTATTATATTTGAAGGAACATTTGAAACTGTAATAAAATTTATGAATTTAGAAGGTGTACGCAGAGCACTTATTGCATATTGGAATGAATCACTCATACAGTTAAAAGAAAGCAATAAGTTGAGTGTCTATTCAAGATTTCATAATTGGAATGCTATAGCTGAATTACATAAATTAGACCTCTTGCGAAAGTAAAAACTACCTCAATATAGATTTCATGAAATATCAGAAATTAAACCGTTTTTCAGATTCTGAATTCCAGCGCTTGGTTGGCGTACCTCGACCAGTTTTTAGTGAAATGGTCGAAGTTTTAAAAGAAGCAGAATCACTTAAAAAGAAATCTGGGCGTCCTCATAC
>SSHD01000047.1 GCA_008017255.1 Acinetobacter sp. | reverse complement strand
GTGTTTTAACCCCAGGTACACTCACCGATGATGCCTTGCTCAGCAGCCATCAGTCATCCAACCTCGTTGCTTTATGTGTTCAAAACAACCAAATTGGCTTGGCTGATGGCTGCTGAGCAAGGCATCATCGGTGAGTGTACCTGGGGTTAAAACACGCACTACTTTGCGTTTCATGGGTGCTTTACCGCGAGAGCCTGCGCTCTCACCTTCACCCACTTGTTCGCATATCGCAACGGTACGTCCCGCTTTGACTAGGCGCGCCAGATAGCCTTGGGCGACTTTTACGAGCTTTTTTTTGATGATGCACATCAAGCTGCCAAGTTTTTAGGTATTACCCTCACTCATCGTGGTAAAGCCAACGGTCAACCTATTCCTATGGCGGGTGTGCCATATCATGCTGCCGAAGGCTATTTGGCGCGCCTAGTCAAAGCAGGACGTACCGTCGCGATATGCGAACAAGTGGGTGAAGGCGAGAGCGCAGGCTCTCGCGGTAAAGCGCCAATGGAGCGCAAAGTGGTTCGTGTGTTAACCCCTGGCACACTCACCGATGATGCCTTGCTCAGCAGCCATCAGTCATCCAACCTCGTTGCTTTATGCATTCAAAACAACCAAATTGGCTTGGCTTTACTGGACTTAAGTGCGGGTATTTTTAAAGTTCAACAGCAAACTTATTTGACAGAACAACTGCCAATTGAACTGGCACGGCTCATGCCAAGTGAAATTTTAATTGATGAAGATTTACTCGACCCCAATATTATTGAACAGATTAAAAGACAACTCGATTGCCCTGTGACCCGCCGCCCCAATGTCGATTTTAATTTAAATAATGCGCAAAAAACCTTATGCGACCAGTTTTCAGTCAGTACATTGTCGGGATTTGGCTTAGATCCACTGCCACTCGCCAAAGCTGCGGCAGCTGCACTCATTCACTACGCCAAAGAAACCCAAAAAACCGCCCTGCCGCATATTCGTTCCATACAAATTGAACAAAGCAGCGATTTTATTGCCCTTGACCCGATTACACGGCGCAATTTAGAAATTATTGAACCCTTGTTTGAACATGGCACCTCGTTATTTCAACTGATTAATGCCTGCCAAACGGCAATGGGCGGACGTTTGCTCAGTCGTACGCTCATGCAGCCAATCCGTGACACAGCGGCTTTAGAAGCACGGCTAGATGCAACAGAACAACTACTCAAAGGCTATCACGAATCACCACTGCGCCTAGTACTCAAAGAAATTGGCGATATTGAGCGGGTGCTGAGCCGTGTGGCATTGGGCAGCGCCCGCCCACGCGACTTAGTGCAATTGCGTCATGCCTGTGCACAATTGCCCTTTTTACGCCATGCCTTGCGACCAGTTTTAAATAGCCAAGCTGCGCCGTTATTAACCCAAATTGCGCAACAACTCGGTGATTTTAACAATCTACATCAACAACTCATGGCAGCAATTGTGGAACACCCACCAGTCCTGCTACGAGATGGTAATGTGATTGCCGAAGGCTATGATGATGAACTAGATGAACTGCGTAAAATTCGCGACCATGCAGGACAATTCCTGATTGATTTAGAAATTGCAGAACGACAACGCACCGGTATTAACACCCTTAAAATTGGCTATAACCGTGTCAGTGGCTATTTTATTGAACTGACCCGCAGCCAAGCAGAGCAAGCGCCGGCGAACTATATTCGTCGTCAAACCTTAAAAAATGCCGAACGCTATATCACCCCAGAACTCAAAAGTTTTGAAGATAAAGTACTCTCCAGTGAGTCGCGTGCGCTGACACGTGAAAAGCACCTATTTGAAGCCTTATTGGAAGAATTACGGCAGAATATCGCCCATTTACAAATGATGAGTGCGGCGATTGCACATTTAGATGTCCTCAGCAACTTTGCCCATCAAGCACGCTTAAACAACTGGGCAAGACCTGAATTTAGCTTTGATACTGGTATTAAAATTCAAGCGGGGCGACATCCAGTCGTAGAGGCGTTAAATAAAGCGCCATATACCCCGAATGACACTTTTTTAGATGCACAGCACCGCATGGCGATTATTACCGGCCCCAACATGGGCGGTAAATCGACCTTTATGCGCCAAACCGCACTGATTAGCCTACTCGGTTATTGCGGCAGTTTTGTTCCAGCTAAAGCAGCAAAACTAGGTCCAATTGACCGTATTTTTACCCGCATTGGCTCGGCGGATGATTTATCGACTGGCAAATCGACCTTTATGGTGGAAATGACCGAAACCTCACAAATTTTGCACCATGCCACACAGCAATCTTTGGTGCTAATGGATGAAGTCGGTCGTGGCACCAGTACTTACGATGGTCTGTCTTTGGCGTGGGCCTGTGTGTTGGATTTAAGCAAACGGGTGAAATGTCTGTGCTTATTTGCCACCCATTATTTTGAATTGACCGAGCTCGGCGGTCATGACGGCATAGACAATTACCACGTTACGGTTCAAGAGTTAAATGGTAATTTGATTTTGCTGCATAAAGTTCAAGCCGGCCCTGCCAGCCAAAGTCATGGCCTACAAGTTGCAAAATTGGCAGGGATTCCTACACATGTGATTAAAGATGCACAAAAGCGTTTAAAGATTTTGGAAAAACAACAGCAGCAACAACTGCAAAATAGCATGCAAAAGGATTTATTCAGTACAATAGAGCCTGAATGTGAAATCGAACAGATGGAGAAAATAATTGAAGTTGCAGTGCACTCACCTGCCTTAGATTTGTTACAGAACATTGATGTGGATAATTTATCGCCCCGTCAGGCTTTGGAACAACTTTATCAACTCAAGGCATTAAGCCAGTCGAATCAAGCCTTTGAAGCCTAATGGATGACGGTATTGAGATTTATTATCAACAAAAGTCATATCAAACCACCCATTTCATTGATACGAATAATAAATATCAATAAAAGGAATTGTTTCTGACCCTGTTTTTTGCCTAAAATACACCATGCAAAATGAAAACCATATTTTTTAGGTAGCTGTCGCCATGACCTTCGTTGTCACTGAAAATTGTATTAAATGTAAATATCAAGATTGTGTTGAAGTTTGCCCTGTAGATTGTTTCTATGAAGGTCCGAACTTCTTGGTCATCAATCCAGATGAATGTATTGACTGTGCCCTGTGCGAACCTGAATGTCCGGCAAACGCAATTTTCTCTGAAGATGAGTTACCAGCAGGTCAAGAAGTGTTTATTGAACTAAATGCTGAATTGTCTGAAAAATGGGCTGGCAACAACATCACTCAAATTGGTGAAGTCCCTGCCGATCGTGAAGAATGGAACGGCAAGCCAAACAAACTGCAATATTTAGAAAAATAAGCCCAAAAAGACCAGTCTAGACTGGTCTTTTTTTATACCTGAAGCACACATTTCTTTGCAATTGCAGCATTGTTTACAGGTTATTTTGCATTAATATAATCAGGGTCTGTTGAGGCTTCATCTATGGTTGCAACAGCCCCCTAACCTTTACCTTTGAACTGCTTTTTATGATGCCAAAAAAATTACAGGTGCTTTACTCTTTTCTTATCATTCCTGTAATGATGGTGGGTTGTGTCAGCTCAACGACAAAAATAGATCAAAGCAAGTTAGGCAAAAGAATCTATATTCCAAAAGAACAAGTCAGTACTTACCCGTCTTTAGCGCATAAAGTTGAACCAGCATCTTACCGCCAATGGTTAGCACAAGGCGAAAACTATGCCCGTGTGCGTGAATACGAGCAGTTTTTAAGCCGCAATCACGTGGCGCATATTATCCCAAGTTTTGAATTACTACGCAGCGCACGAGATTGGCAACGCTGTGGTCGTGCTGAATATGCAGTGCCGAGCCGTGAATTATGGGGCAACTCGCTTTCGACGTTACGTGTGTTTAAGGCACTGGTTGCAGCACGTATTTTAACCGACTTTGAAGTGACATCGGTTTATCGTGACTTGCCTTTAAACCAATGCGCTGGTGGTGCAGGTTCTTCTCGACATTTATTTAACTCGGCTATCGACTTTCGTATAGGCCCAGAGTACCCGCAGCCACAAGATTATGCTTTTATTGAACAAAGTAAATTTAGGCTGTGCCAGTTTTGGGTGCAACATGGGCAAAGTTTAGACTTAGGCATTGGCTTGTATAGTTCGGGGCAAATCCATATCGACACGCAAGGCTACCGTACTTGGGGACCAGACCTCACCCGCCACAGTTCACTCTGTAATTTTTAAGATTTTAAAAGCCAAGTTCGCAAAATATTAGTTATTTGCATGATGATGGATTCAACAATCACGTTGCAGCCAGATCAGAAAAGTTTAAAATGCAACGAACAAATGGCTAGGTAAACTTGATTATGCAACAGTTGTGGACCGACATTGATAACTATATCAATGCACATTTAATTCCCACAGACCCAAAACTGCAACATGCACTAGACAATACCGATATCCAAGGTCTGTCGAATCATTTAGCTGTTGCACCCAATCAAGGTATGTTTTTACAAATGTTGATTCAAATGAATCGTTGTAAACGCGTACTTGAACTGGGAACTTTTGCAGCGTATAGCACCATTTGGTTGGCACAAGCCTTACCTGCCGATGGCTATTTGCTGACCGTAGAAGGTCGTGAAGCACATGCCCGCATTGCACAACAAAACATTGATTTCGCCAATATGCCAATGCATATCGAGCTCAAACTTGGCCGTGGTGTGGAGGTAATGCAGCAACTCATTGCAGATTCAACTGAAGCTTTTGATTTTATTTTTATTGATGCCGACAAACAAAGCTACCCAGCATATTTCGAGCTGAGTTTACAACTGGCACGTTCAGGTACGATTATCGTACTGGATAATGTGATTCGTGCAGGTGCTATTTTAGACCCAAACAACCACAAACCGAGCATTACCGGTATTCGTGACGCATTTAGCGCGCTCAAAGACCACCCTAAATTATTGTCTTGCACCGCCTTGCAAACTGTGGGTTCTAAAGGCCACGATGGCTTTGCCATTGCAATTGTAAAATAGAGATTAAAAAACAATCTGTTTTATTTAGTTATTGAATATCAGCTAGTTACAATTGTACCCAGTGTTTTTCCATATAGTTATCCACAGTATTTGCGGATAACTATATGCTGTAAAATTAATCACTTAGCGACCAATAATGGAACATTTGCGTTGCGGAAAATGGTGGTGGTAATACTCCCCAAAAAGAATTGATGAATTTTACTGTGGCTAAACGCCCCAAGTACAATTAAAGCAATATCGTGTTCCTTTTGATATTCCAAAATATTTTCTGCGACATCGCCATGCGGTAGGCAGCAACCACGTCAAAACCCGCCGCTTGTAAGTATTTGGTTGGCTCTGCTAGCATTTGTGGATGATCCCCGACATATAGCAAGTGACAGGATATTTGTTTTAATAAATCACTTTGCGCAACCCGTTGCAGCATTTTTTCACAAACCGTTGAAAACTCATAAGCAAAGATAAATTGTTTTGGTGGCTCAAAATGCTCACCTACGGTGATAACGGTACAGTTTGCACCGCGAATAAAGTTTTCGACATTGCTGCCCATTGGTTTATTGTTATCGGCGGAATGTTCCCCTAGCCGCCCTATAATTACCACATCATTTTCATTGAGCACATTAAAACTTTGCTCTAAAAAATCGCCTTTTTCTTGAATTTTCGTACTGCTTAAACCGTATCTTTTCTCAATCAGTTCAGCCATGTGATTCAGTAAGTTATTGCTATATTCGAGCGCCAATTCACTTTGCTTTTGCTCTAAGTCGGCTAATTCTTTTAGCAACATGGCATTACTTTCAAAACCAATTACGCCACTAATTTCACCCAAATGGTAACTCGCAGGATAATAGTCCAAGATTTGCATTAGCACTAATTCTCTATGGGTTTGTTTGGCAACCCAAGCCGCAGCTTCGGCCACAGCATCTATACATGGGGAAGAATCAATACATGCAATTACGCGGTTCATTTTCGCCTCTCTTTAGGTTTACACCTTAGGTCTTCTACTTATTTTTAACTTAGCATAGATTAAAAAATACTTGGGTTAAATTTATGTATAACAGTGCAAGGACTTTTTGCAGCTATGTTATTTATTTCGATAACGAATCAAGCGTGCTGGGTTGCCCGCCACCACTGCACAGTCCTCTACATTTTTAGTCACCATGCTGTGCATACCGACCACCGCATGCGCGCCAATTTTAATACCATCTTTAATGCCAACATGCGCACCGAGCCACACATCTTGCCCAATTTCTATGCCTTTGGATGTCACCGCTTGTTGATAAATCGGGCGCTGTATGTCCATACCATGATCAAACGCATAAAGATGACTATAGGCTGCAATGCGTACTTGATTGTGCAGCTTGATGCCCGCTTTACCGCCATCTAATATACAGTGGTGATTAATCGCCACTTCATTGCCAATCTCTAAAGGCCCATGCAAGGTGCAATCTGCGGCAATAAAACTGTTATCGCCAATCCTAATGTGACGCCCAGGTTCAGCAAAAATATGTGCCAACGGTGAAATAAAACAGTTTTTGCCAATTTCAACGGTTTCCATGTCCATTAAATAGGCTTGATATTCGGCTTGCCATGCCTCTGCCCATGCACGGTGTTTGGGTTTTAAGGTCCAATACAGCCACGGCATATAGTTGAGCCGATGCTGATGCTGTTCGCGGTATTTGAGTAAAGGATCATTCGACATAGTTTAGCTCTCAATCACTTTTAGCTGTTCACGACCACGGGTCACATCTTGTAGTTTATGTCTTAATGCGTCAATTTGATTGGCTTGTGCACGTGCGGATATTGCTACCCCCTGTTCAGTATAATATTGTTGATACTCAATACCTTGCTGCGAAAGTTCATATTGCAAAATTGCCCATTCATTGAACAGACACTGAAATTGAATGTCGATCTTTTCAATCAGCTCAATTTTCTCTGCCAAGGCTAAACATTGCCCTGCACAGCCACCATAAGCACGTACTAAGCCACCTGTTCCGAGTTTAATACCACCATACCAACGATTGACCATTACCATCACATTGGTCAATTCATTGCCTTCAATGGTTGCCAATATCGGGCGGCCTGCGGTGCCCGAAGGCTCACCATCATCATTGAAGCGAACAGTATGACCAATTTTCCATGCCCAACATTGATGGGTCGCAGACAAATCTTTGTGCTGCGCTAAAAAGTCTTTGACCTGTTGTTCATTTTCAACCACCGCAGCAAGCGCCTGAAAGCGACTTTTTTTAATCTCTTGCTCGAAAGTCAGTGCATGTGTGAGAGTAAAAGCCATACCACATCAATAAAACCGAAAAAACCATTATACCTTTTCGCCATGCAATAGACCTCTTGCAAAAATAAAAATAACCCCTTTGTTTTCCCCCTTCTCAAGGGGGAACTATAGGGGGTTTTGCAAGAGGTCTAATAAAAAATCCTCGTGATTGACGAGGATTTTTTAGAAGTGCAAGGTTGCTTTAAACCATAAAATCATCGCCTAAATACACTTTCCGCACTTGTTCATTGTCTAGAATTTCTTGCGCTGTTCCTTCGGCAATCACTGAACCTTCACTGACAATATAAGCCTTTTCACAAATTGCCAGCGTTTCACGCACATTATGATCGGTAATTAACACGCCAATACCACGGTCTTTTAAGGTTTGGATAATGTCTTTAATATCGCCCACTGAAATCGGATCGACCCCTGCAAAAGGTTCATCCAACAACATAAATTTAGGGTCTGCAGCCAAAGCACGGGCAATTTCAGCACGGCGGCGTTCACCACCCGACACACTCATCCCTAGTGAATCTTTAATATGATTAATTTTAAAGTCATTCAGCAGTTCGGCTAGGCGTTGTTGGCGTTGTTGCTTATTGAGTTCTGGGCGGGTTTCCAAAATGGCCATAATGTTTTCAGCAATGGTCAGCTTTCTAAAAATAGAGGCTTCTTGCGGCAAATAACCAATGCCCTTGCGTGCGCGTTCATGCATGGCTAAATCGGACAAGTCCAGATCATCAAGATGAATTTCGCCTTTATCCATCCGCACCAAACCCACCACCATATAAAAACTGGTGGTTTTTCCTGCACCATTTGGACCTAGCAAGCCCACAATTTGCCCACTTTGCATGGTAAATGAAACGTCTTTGACCACCCAGCGTTTACTATAGTTTTTCGCTAAATGTTTGATGCACAAGGTTTGTGGTTGCTGCGCTGCTTGTTCCATTAATCACGTGCTCCCGGCATTTTTTTTGAACTAGACGGTGGAATAATAATTTGCACACGATTCGATGCCGAACCCACTGCTTCTACATCACCTTTGTTCATACTGTATTTCAAGCTGTTGCCACGAATACTGGAACCGTTTTGGTACAAATAAGCATTGCCAGTAAGGGTAATAATGCCGGTCTCTGCATTGTAGACAATCGACTGTGCTTCACCACGAGCTAAGCCTTTATTGGCTTCCATTTGCTGCTGAAATTTGGCAAGTTGCCCTTTTGCAGTAATGGTATGAATTTCACGCTGGCTGTTTAAGGTGGCAACAATCGAATCGGCCTGTAATTTCATGGTGCCTTGTTCAATCACCACGTTGCCGGTGTAAGTGGTAATACCAGTTTTTTCATTATAAGTTGCACGGTCTGCCACTAAAGATAGCTGCTGATTACGGTCAGATGGCAAAGCAAAACTCGATGCAGACACAGCCAGCAACGCCACGCCAAGCAGTTGGGTTAGGAAAGTTGAACGATATTTTGTATTAAGAACTTGGTACATACTTTCCTCGAACTTTAAAAAATTCATATTGACCAGAATTTAAATTGGCTTTTAAACCTTGGCTGACAAACTCGGAACTGGGCGATTTCACCGTAACCGTATGCTGCGTTTCCAGCTCTCTGGTTTTAGGGTAACCAGTCAATTCATCAGTTTGAAATTGCATTTTACCTTGTGCTGACAACTTGGTGGCGACCACATCACCCATCAACACCACTTTTTTATGATCGTCATAGCCCTTTGCTTGTTTGGCATAAAACATGGCATCGACTTTACCTTGTTGGTACATCACCACATTGAGTTGATCGAGCTGAGAGGTTTTTTGCTGCATATTTTGTTGTAACTGTTTAACTTCGGCTCGCAGGTACAAATTCCCTTGTTCGTCGGTTTGAGTCACATGCACGCCCTGCGCCGAATAAGTCATATTCTTTGCTGCATCGACATCTAACTTTTTGGCTTTGCCGCTGTAATAGTAATAGCCAGCGCTTAGCGAAGCGACAGCAACTGCAACGACATATAAAACCTTGGTATCCATATACAGGTTTACCTAATTTTTGAGCAAGTCAACATAGTATTAATGTGGTACCGCAAGATATTTTTCAAGCAGCTCTTGGTAAACACCTTTTGCCATCAACAACATATCGCATACCTCTCGCACCGCACCACGACCACCCATTGCTTGGGTCACCAAATTGGCACGGCGGCGTACTTCTTCATGCCCATTCGGTACAGTTATACTCATACCAGCAATGGCGAATGCCGATAAATCAGGCCAATCATCGCCCATATATAAACAGTCTTCTGGCAAAATATTAAATTGCGCACAAGCCTCACGTAAGGCAGCACCTTTGTCTTCACGACCTTGAAATACTAAATCGACACCTAAATCGGACATGCGTTTATCTACAATATTACTTTTACGTCCAGTAATAATAATGACTTTCATGCCGGCTTGTTGCGCCAGTTTCATGCC
>SSHD01000003.1 GCA_008017255.1 Acinetobacter sp. | reverse complement strand
TTTTTAAAATCTATATATTGAGATGTTTCTTGATTAAACTGAAAGAAGTAATATCCATATTTATCTTTTCGTGGATTAGAGATATAGTTGACAATATTGCCATTTGGATCAACACCTTTAAGATTTTGAAATCTAGTCATTTTAAATTTTTCCTTGAGCCTGGAACTAATTGAAGAAAGTTTTCCATGTTTGTATCATACTTACTTATTAAAAATTCCCATTGTTTTGCCCCATTTCCTCGTTCCACCGTTGTACGGTGGAATGCCAAACCGGTTGACATCATACCATTTTTCACAATCAACCTACATGATGCCGTTTACATATCCCCTCGCTCATCAACGCATACACTTGCGCTAAATCTGCCCTGTTGAACGCTGCCAATAACTGCGTATGCAGATTTAAAATAATCTGATCGCCTCGCATGGCAGGCCCCGTCTGCATTTGCTGCGGATTATTATGGGTGGCTTTTTCCGCTGTTTCTAATATGAGCGGATATAACAAACTAAAATCAACCTGTTCAGCATCTACAATTTGTTTTGCCATGTCATAACAATAATTACTAAAGTTACAGGCAAACACCGCCGCCAAATGCAAAGTCTGCCGTTGCTTAGAACTATATTGATATACGTTATTGCTTAAGCTATTTGCCAGTGTCGTTAATAACTCAACATCTTGCTGCTGGCTGGCTTCTACAAACAAAGGCGTTTCCGACCAATTTACTTCACGCTCAAAACTAAAAGTCTGTAAGGGATAAAACACCCCTGCACGTTTATGGTGATGTTCAATAATAGACAAAGCGGTACTACCTGACGTATGTACAATTAAACACTGCGGTAGATATGTTTTGATGGATTGAATGATTGGCTCAATCGCTTGGTCGCTGACGGCAATAATGACTAAATCTGTTTGTGAATTGAGTTGCTCGACTTGATTGATTGCCTGCGTATGTACCTTGTCGGCAACTCGTTGTGCATGCTGTAAGTTACGGCTATACACCTGAACAATTTGATGTTGTGTGTGCAATGCCTTTGCCAACTGTGTAGCAACTCGCCCTGCTCCAATCAATGTAATTCGCATAAGATCAATCTAAAAATAGTTTGTTTATTTTAAACATGTCCAAAAGAAAAGGACGAATCAATTCGTCCTTTTCAATCATGAATTAAATGAAAAAGTTATGGATTTACCGAAAATTCAATCCGACGGTTTTTAAAACGGCCTTCTTCGGTCGCATTGTCTGCAACAGGGTTATCTGCACCATGCCCTACTGCTGTCAGTTGCGCAGCATCAACACCTTGACTCACCAAATAATCGACCACCGCTTGAGCACGACGTTGCGATAAGGCTTTGTTGCTGTCAGCATTACCCGTAGAGTCGGTATAACCTGAAACCGTTAATTTCGCATCTTTCACATTTTTCATTAATGCGGCTGCTTTATCTAAAATAGCGTTATTGGCATCTGGAATTTGATGTGAAGCAGTAGCGAAATTAATAATTTGCAAGTTTAACGCCGATGACACTGCATGAATATCGACTTGGTTGGTATCAATGGTTGCCAAAGCATCTTGTGCCGCAGTTAGGCTGTTACTCACCGATTGCTCTTGAGTAACGGGTGCTTCAACCACCACTTCGGTATTTGGCACAAGCGTTTTAATACTTCCCATTAATTGGTCAAGTTGAGCTGCATCACCACCTTTTAGGGTGATTTTATCGCCGACCCAATCCAATGAAACATTTGGCACCCCTTTAAGTAATGCCAATACACCAGCAAGCCCTGCCTGATCGGTAAATGTAGCGGCATAGTTTGAGCCACTCGCAAGCGTACAGTCTTGGGTGGCAGCAAAAATTTCTTTTACTTTGCTTTGAATTGTAGATAACAAGCCTTGATCGCCCACGCCAATTTGACATTGCGCCACTGCACCTGCGCCATCTGTGGTTAAAGATAACATGGCAGGTGTTGTTTCCATTGTGACTGGTGCATTGGATTCAACAGGCATTGGTGCGGTCACATTTGCGACTGACAAGAACGCCACAACCACGCCACCAATAGCCCCAGTACAATCAGCGCAACAATTGGCAATAAACCACGCCACTTACTACTGCTCACTTCAGCAGCATTGCTCAGTTTTGGTATGGCAGCAGAAACGCTCGGCATGACACCCAAAGGTGCAAGCAGTCCCACTGCCCATGTTGGCATGAGAGAACGGATAGAATCGGCATGTTGTTTTAAATAATGCACAATACTGTCCGAATCATTGCCTACTTCGTTGGTTAAAGCCACTAAACTGTGTGGAATAGCTTGGGGCAGGGTTTGCTCGGTTTCTACCGCCGACAAGTGTCCAGTGCTGATCTTACTCAACAGCGCATCTTTGACTTGATCGTTTTGCCCCAGCAAGTCGGACAGTGATGGTGATACTCGACTTTTCAGTTTTTGAATTAGATCTGGCTTAACAGAGAGTAAGGTTAGAAAAATTGGATAAAACTTAGACAACACTGCACCTTTTCATTCGCCAACCCATCTTGGTCGTTGAGCAGTGTAGACGTTACCTTTTGTTTTAATAGTTCTATGGGGTTAATAGACATGGTGCTTCACTCCAGTATGTAAACTTCTTTCATCACCCACTTGAGTTCCCCCTTGTGAAGAAGGATGAGGAGCATGGCTCCGCAAGAGGGGTTTTAAATGACTTATGAAAGAAGCCAATTAAATTTATAATTCAGGTCGCTTATTAGATTTTTTTGGCAAGGGATCTGCTGTTTTTTTATTCTAATCAGTTGTATTTTTTTTACTCAAATTTATATATTTAAACAACAATACTTACATCACAACTTACAAAGCGGAACAGGCTAAACGCCTTATTCCGCTCATTTTATTAACATTGTGCAAAAGTCATCACAACTTTACCTGTCAGCTGTTGCCCAATTAAAGGCGTGTTTTTACCTTGCGATAAAATTGTTTCCTTGGAAACCGTCCATTGGCAAGCAGGGTCAATCAACACCCAACCCGCTTCTTGCTGCCAACGCTCGGTCATATTTGCGACTTGCGCAGGGATAGAAGTCACTTTTTCCACCCATTCCAAAGGTTCAAATACACCTTCTGCAATCAGTTGCACGCCCAATGCCACATAAGTATCAAAGGCGCTAATGCCCGATAGCGTTTCGGCAAATGGTGCCATTTTCGCAGAACTGCTTAAAGGTTCGTGGTGGGTACAAATGGCATCAATCACGCCTTGTTTGACCCCTAAACGCAATAAGTCCTTGTCTTGCTCAGAACGCAGCGGCGGGCGTACATGCGCCAGTGAGTTAAAGCCATCAATCAATTGTTCAGTTAAATGCAACTGGTGCATGGCAACATCGGCAGTCACAGGTAAGCCTTTGGCTTTGGCTGCGCGAATCAATTCAACCGATGCCCCGCAAGACAACAGTCCAAAATGCGCCTTGACTCCAGTTGCTTCAATCATCAACAAATATTTAGCAATCGCAACGGTTTCAGCTAACGCAGGAATCATCGGTAAGCCTTGCCGTGAGGCAATAAAACCTTCATGCACACAGCCATCTTTGGCAAGTTGCGGTTCTTCGGCATAGAACACTACCGTCAGATCTAAACCTGCTGCATATTCTAAAGTTCGGATGACCACATCATCATTTTCAAAGGCAGCATTAGCATTGGAAACTGCAGTACAACCGCCTTTCTTTAAGCCTGCCATATTGGCGGGTTGCTTGCCGTTTAGTCCTTGGGTTTGCGCACCAATAATATGTAAATAAATACCACCATCCAATTGTGCTTTTTCAATTAAGCCATGAATGAGTGCACCATTGTCTTGCACAATCGGTTTAGAATCTGGTGGGGTAATCACATGCAAAATACCATTGGCACGTGCCGCCTTGCCTTCCGACTTTAAAGTACCATGTTGCTGCTGACCCGGTTCACGTAAGCGGGCGCACAAATCCACCATAGTTGGCATCAGCCATTGCCCTTGACCGTTTATGGTTTCATCCACTTGTGCAACAGCTGCTATGAGTTTTCCATTTTCAACATACACGGTGCGAACTTGATCTGTTTTCTGAATAGAATCGAGTACGCGGACATTTTCAATTTTCACTATAGTCATGTGATCTATCCTTTACAGCGTAATCGTGTCAATTAAACCTTGTTGTTGTAACTGCCCTTGCATCGCCAGTGCCAACACCGCCATGCGCACGGCAATACCATAGGTGACTTGTTTTAAAATCACCGATTGCGCGCCATCGGCAACGCTAGAGTCAATTTCTACCCCACGATTCATTGGCCCTGGGTGCATGACAATACAATCAGATTTCGCCAGTGCTAAACGCTCTTGGTTTAGACCATACATTTTATAAAATTCAGCTTGTGATGCTAAGGCAGGTGAATCAATGCGTTCATTTTGAATGCGTAAGGCAATAATTACATCGCAGTCTTTCACGCCGGCATCCATTTTATTAAATAAACGCACATGCTCGCCATATTCATTAAAACCAACAGGCAGCAACGTGTTCGGTGCAATCACACGGATATCGTTACAGCCCAAAGTTTGCAAGGCAGCGACATTGGAACGTGCCACCCGCGAATGCTTAATATCGCCAATAATGGCAACACTGAGCTGCTCAAATGGCTTTTGGGTTTCACGGCGTATGGTCAGCATATCTAACATGGCTTGGGTCGGGTGCGCATGGCGACCATCGCCCGCGTTAATAATCGCCACGTTTGGACACACGTCTTTGGCAATAAAATGCGCTGCGCCAGAAGATGAATGGCGCACCACAAAAATATCCGCAGCCATCGCTTCTAAATTCCACAGCGTGTCACGCAGGGTTTCGCCTTTAGATGTGCTGGAACGAGCAATGTCGATATTCAATACATTGGCGGATAAACGTTTGGCAGCTGCTTCAAAGGTGGTTCGGGTGCGAGTAGAGTTTTCAAAAAACAGATTCATTACCGTCAACCCATCTAACAAGGGACGGTTAATCAAATTATTATTATCGTCTAAAAAACTTTCTGCGGTATCTAAAATCTGAGTTAAACTGGCTTGAGAAAGCCCTTCAATGGTTAAAAAATGTTTTAAATTTCCTTGCTGATTCAGCTGAACCTGACTCGGTTGATGCAGGGCTGCAATATGCATATTAGATTCCTATGGGTCGAATCACCAAAACCTGCATAGTGTAGCCCAATTCTGCCGTTTACGCAGAACAACTTTTTACCCTTTTGTTGCAAAAAATGAGAGAGTTGCAACTAAATTAACTTAGCGCAATGCACCAATATAATGATGGTGAACCTGTGCCTGATAAATTTCCTCTGCGGTGACTTCCGTCGAATAGCGTTCTGGCTCGGTTTCGACCACGCTCGATACGGCATGGCTCGATTTAGCATTTAAATCCATGCTCGTCGCTAAACGTGCAGCCAAGCGTTGTAATTCTACATCTTGCGCCGCTAAAGCAAATTCAACCACAGTACGTGCATAGTCTTCGTTGTGCAGCAAATACATCACATCAATGACACGACCACTGTCACGTCTTAAACGTGAGTATATTTGGGTTGCAATAACAAAAGCTTCGGAATTATTGGCGACTTGATGATTCATATTTGCTTTCATAACGTCTTCACATTGTTGGGGGAAGTATTTACTTAGTTATGAAAATGCAAAAGCTGTACCAACTTTTAAATTCCACCCATACACTCAGCTCGCATGCTACCAAACCATCAGCCAAATTCAAATTGCTTTAAAAAAGCGGGTTTAAGGCATAATAAAGCAGCCAATCACACAAATATGCACCGACAGAACGCATAAAAATCGGTTAAAATGTGCGATTGCTAAAACGCTTTTGGAAATGTGCATGAATGCTACACAACGTCTGACAAATTATTGGGTGACCTGTGCGGATGGACTTGAAACCTTATTACAACAAGAACTGGAAAGTTTCGGCATTCAAAACATTCAACGCTTCGCTGGACGTTTGATTTTCAAAGGCACATTAGAAAATGCCTACCATGTTTGCATGTGGTCACGACTTGCCTCACGTGTATTACTGCCAATTCATATACATGAACTAGACTTTACTCACGATGCACGCGATGTTGCAGAAGAACTGTATGAAGGTGCACTGAGCTTCGATTGGTCGCTGATATTTGCACCACAAAGCACTTTTGCGGTGCGTTTGCATATCGAACGTGACATTAAGGTCAATAGCCAATTTGCCACCCTACGCGTAAAAGACGGCGTGGTCGACTCCTTTATGGAAGCCGTAGGCAAACGCCCAAGTATTGATATTAAACAACCTGAAATTACCCTCTATGTTTTAGCGGGCAAAACCGAACATACGTACTGCTTAGACTTATCTGGTGACTCACTACATAAGCGTGGTTATCGCCATTTTATGACCGATGCGCCTATTAAAGAAAACCTAGCCGCTGCCATTTTACAAAAAGCACAATTTACAGAATACCAAGCAGATATTATTCTCGACCCAATGTGTGGTTCAGGTACCTTTATTATTGAAGCCTTAATGATTTTGACTGACCGCGCCCCTGGTTTAGTACGTCGTTTTGGTTTCAATGGTTGGCATGGACATGACCGTGAACTGTGGTTAGCCATAAAAGCCGAAGCCGCTGATCGGCATGAAAAAGCCTTACAGCAACAGCTACCAAAACTATATGCCTATGATGCTGACTGGGAAGCGGTTAAAGCCACACGTCAAAATATTATTGCCGCAGGTTTTGAAAGCATATTGGAACAGATTCAAATAGAAGAACGTACTTTAGCCGATTGGGATGATTTCCACGCTGAAGGCAAAAAAGCCTTTATTGTCACCAACCCACCCTATGGTGAGCGCTTGGGTGATAAAGCATCGAGCCGTTCTTTCTATTTAGGTTTGTCTGGTTTATTGCAAAAGACTTTCCCAAATCAACAAGCGGCAATTATTGCGGCACAAATTGAACAAGCCGATGTATTGGCATTGCATGATCCGCAAACCTTACGTTTAATGAATGGTAAGCTGCCAATTTATATTCGTTCTGGACGCATTAAAGCACTGCCCGTAACGCAACCATTTTTAGCCACTTGGCAACCACAACAATTTGAAGCCATTGAAGGTGCGGAAGATTTCACCAATCGCCTGCAAAAAAATATGCAAGCCTTAAAGAAATGGGCCGTGAAAGACAATGTGTACTGCTTACGTTTATACGATGCCGACCTACCCGACTTTAACTTAGCGGTCGATTTATACGGCGATAAATTACACGTGCAAGAATACGCGCCACCCAAAACCATCGACCCAGAAAAAGCCAAAAAACGCTTTAATTTAGGACTGGCAGCCATTCGTGCGGTGACTGGTTTACAGCGCGATGCGATTTTTATTAAAACTCGTGCCAAACAAGCAGGTGCAACGCAATATAGCAAGCAAAGTACCGCATCGAAACGCTTTATTGTACAAGAAGGTAAGGCACGTATTTTAGTCAATTTAACCGACTATTTAGATACCGGTTTATTCTTAGACCATCGTCAAATGCGTTTACGTATAGCACAAGAAGCACGCGGTAAACATTTCCTAAATTTATATAGCTACACATCTACTGCCAGCTTGCATGCTGCGTTGGGCGGTGCAGCGAGTACCACCAGTGTCGATTTGTCCAATACTTATTTGAGTTGGTCGAAAGAAAACTTTGTGCTCAATGGGCTCACAGTAGACCATGCCGATGAACAACACATGTTCTTTGCCAGCGATTGTTTTGAATGGCTCAAAGAAGGCCATGAGCAATATGACTTGATCTTTATTGATCCGCCGACTTTTTCAAACTCGAAAAAGTTCTATGGTACTTTTGATGTACAGCGCGATCATCTTTCATTGCTTAAACGCGCCATGAACCGCTTAACCACCGATGGCACTTTATATTTCTCGAACAACTATCGTGGTTTCGAGTTAGATGCGGAAATTGAAGGCATGTTTCAGGTCGAAGAAATTACTTCTGACACCATTGGGCCAGATTTTAAACGTAATCAGAAAATTCACCGTGCGTGGAAAATTCAACATTTCCCAGTCTAAACCACTGAAATTTAACGACGTGAATAAATCATTCTTTCGGTTTTCACGTTCGGCGATTCAAACTCATAAATCATATAGCGATCTGAATCTGTATCATGCGGTTTCATGGTCGCTTTCTTTTTTTCACGTACATCTAGCAAAGCATTTTTTTTCTGCTCTTCATAAGGCGATAAAACGCTTTCAGTTAACATGCTAATGCGAATTTCACGTAAATTACCATCACTGAGTAAACGTTGCGCACGCCACCGTTCGGCTTCGGGTTTCATGTCATCTTGCTGCGCCTGTTGGATCATACTTGGGACAGCATGTTTGAGTGTTACTGCTTGTAGTGCTAAGGTGCTTTCTGTTAAAGACTGTGCCGCCCACCCCAGTGCAGGTAACGCTACCATAAACAAAATTACACCTGCCCTAGTGTAGTTGTGCTGTATGTTTTTCATTGCAATTCATCCTGAATTGTTCTTATTTGTTACAAAACTAGCAAGCTTTTGGTGAACTCGCAATGTCATTGACGATATTCCGTGATAAATCCGACAAAGTGGCAAAAACAAAGAACAGGGCGACTTAAGTCACCCTGTTTTTTTGTTTTTAGCCTAAAAAATCATTTAGCTCAGTTTTATTTTCTCAAACACTAAATGACCATTTTCAGCACGAATTAAAATATTATCGCCAGCTTGGAATTCGGCAGCCAATATTTTCTGCGCTAAGCTATTTTCTACTTGCTGCTGAATCGCACGTTTCAATGGTCTTGCACCATATATTGGGTCAAAACCTGCCTCTATTAGCAAATCAAAGGCACTGTCATCGACCGTTAAGTCCATATCACGGTCACTTAAGCGAACACGCAAGCGATCGAGCTGAATATCGGCAATACCACGAATTTGCGCTTTTTGTAACGAATGGAACACCACCAATTCATCTATACGGTTAATAAACTCTGGGCGGAAATGCTCACTCACTGCATTCATCACCACAGTGCGTACCTCATCATCACTTGCGCCCTCACCCAGCTCACGTACATCGTGTGAGCCTAAGTTTGATGTCATGACGATCACACTATTTTTAAAGTCCACCACTCGACCTTGTGAATCGGTTAGGCGACCATCGTCCAACACTTGCAACAGTATGTTGAATACATCGGGATGGGCTTTTTCCACCTCATCAAACAAAATCACGCTATACGGTTTACGGCGCACAGCTTCTGTGAGCACACCGCCTTCTTCATAGCCGACATAACCCGGAGGCGCACCGACCAAACGACTGACCGAGTGTTTTTCCATAAACTCGCTCATATCTATGCGAATCATGGCGTCATCACTATCAAATAAGAAATTTGCCAAGGCTTTAGTCAGTTCGGTTTTACCCACCCCAGTCGGTCCTAAAAACAAGAACGAGCCACTCGGACGGTTCGGGTCTGACAAGCCCGCACGCGAACGGCGTACCGCATTGGATACCGCAACCACTGCCTCATGCTGCCCAACCACACGCTTATGCAAAAAGTCTTCCATTTGCAGCAGTTTCTCACGTTCACCTTGCAACATTTTACTGACTGGAATACCCGTTGCCGCACTGACCACTTCGGCAATTTCATTTTCAGTAACTTTGGTCCGAATTAACTTCGGTTCCTCAGTTTCTTCGGCAACTTCGGCTTGCTCTAGCTGCTTTTGCAACTCTGGAATCACACCATATTGCAAACGCGCAGCTTCGGCTAAATCACCCTCACGTTTAGATTTCTCCAAGGCAACTCGCGCTTGATCTAAAGCAATTTGGGCTTTTTTATCGCCTTCGACTAAGGTTTTTTCAGCTTTCCAAATTTCTTCTAAATCATTGTATTCTTTTTGCTTTTCAGCAATCTGTTGCTCTAGCAATTTGGCCTCTGCCTGACTGCCGCCATCTTCATCTTTTTTTACTGCTTCTAGCTGCATTTTCAGCTGAATTAAACGCCGATCTAACTTATCCAAAGCCTCTGGTTTAGAGTCAATTTCCATTTTAATGCGTGATGCCGCTTCATCAATCAAATCAATAGCTTTGTCAGGCAATTGCCGATCGGTAATATAGCGATGCGACATTTTCGCCGCTGCAATAATTGCCGAATCTAAAATCTGCACGCCATGATGGGTGGCATATTTTTCTTTTAAACCACGTAAAATCGCAATGGTGTCTTCTACACTCGGTTCATCGACTAACACTTTTTGGAAACGGCGTTCGAGCGCAGCATCTTTTTCAATATATTGACGATATTCATCTAATGTGGTTGCACCGACACAGCGAAGCTCACCACGCGCCAAGGCAGGTTTAAGCATATTGCCTGCATCCATTGCGCCATCACCCTTACCTGCACCAACAAGGGTATGTAATTCATCTATAAAGAGGATGATTTCGCCATCGTGTTTAGCAAGGTCTTTGAGCACCGCTTTGAGGCGTTCTTCAAACTCACCGCGATATTTCGCCCCTGCCAACAATGAACCCAAGTCTAAAGACAACACACGTTTATTCTTTAAACTTTCTGGCACTTCGCCATTAATAATCCGCTGCGCCAAACCTTCGACAATCGCTGTTTTCCCCACCCCAGGTTCACCAATCAACACAGGATTGTTTTTGGTACGGCGAGACAAAACCTGAATGGTGCGGCGGATTTCATCGTCCCGCCCAATTACAGGATCGAGCTTACCAGCCAAAGCACGTTCAGTTAAATCTATGGTGTATTTATTCAGTGAGTCGCGTTGATCTTCATGGTTATTGCTCATGACTTTGTCACTTCCTCGAATATTTTCAATCACTTTGCGTAAACTTGCTGCCGTACTGCCGACGCTCGTTAAAATGCTTTTGGTTTCACCGGTTTCTGCCAAACCCAGCAACACCCAATCGGTAGATAGAAACTCATCGCCGGCTTTTTGTGCATAGCTGTCGGCTAAATTCAGCGCACGCACCGCTTCGGGGTTGAGGTTAATATCACCTGTTGGATTTGCCAAAGTCGGCGCATTTTGCAGTGCTTGTTCTAGCTTTTGCTTCAGTTCTGGCAAACGTGCGCCTGACTGTTGTAACAGACTCAAATTGGCAGCTTCTTCAAGCAACGCCGTTAGAATATGCACACCTGCAATAGCGGTATGATCTTTCGCCATCGCCAAAGATTGCGCATCTGAAAGCGCTTGCTGCAAACGGTTAGTAAATTTTTCGAATCGCATTCTCGTTATTCCTCACAACAAATTTTTAACTTGTAATTTAGATGGGAACAATTTTTTAAATTTCAAATAATATTTATATATTTTTCAGTTAATTATCTAATAACAAAAACAAGGAACTCAATATTAATATGGGTGCGTAGTACATTTATTTCAAGTCTATAGGCTGTGTTTTTAGCAACACATGACTGTGTACAAAACCCTTATTGTGCTTTTAGCTCCAGCGTTTTAGTTTAAATAGATGATGAATAAAAAATGACGATGATGAATATAAAAAGCGTCTACCTTGCAATAATTTGCCTGCTGGCAACGCCGCTCGTAACGGCCCAACTACCACAAGACTCAAGGCGTGCCGGTGGCATTGCGGTTATTGCTTTGCCTAAAAATATCACCCAAGTTTTTTATCAAAAAAAACCAGTGCTGATTGCTGAATATGTAACGCAACGTTATGCCATATTTGGTATTCCGCTGTCTGCACCTATCGGCACACTTAGCTTAAGTACCAATCAACAGCCACTACAGATTGAAGTCAAGCCATACAAATACACAGAACAGCGCTTAACGGTTAAAAATCAAGACCATGTTAGCCCTAACGCTGCGCAGTTAGAACGTTATGCACGTGAAGCCAAAGCACAGAATGACGTTTACAACTCTTTTAACCCAAGTCCGTGGACAGCATTTCCATATTTTATACGCCCTACCGCAGGTAAATTTAGTAATTCATTTGGCAAAAAACGCTTTTTTAATGGTGAGCCACGTGCGCCGCACTCAGGTTTAGACATTCCTGCCCCTGTCGGACAAAAAGTCATTGCCCCTGCCGCAGGAATAGTGGCGCAAACGGGTGATTACTTTTTTAATGGCAATACCGTACTGATCGACCATGGTCAGGGCTTAATTAGTATGTTCTGTCATTTGAGTAAAATTCAGGTCAGCAAAGGTCAGCGCATTGCGCAAGGAGAAGTGTTGGGTTTGGTTGGAAAAACAGGACGTGTCACTGGTGCACATTTACATTGGGGTATGAGTTTGAATAATGCTCGGGT
>SSHD01000028.1 GCA_008017255.1 Acinetobacter sp. | reverse complement strand
GAACAAGCGGTTCAAAGCCAAAAAGCCAGTTTGAGTCAGCTTACGCAACAACGGGGTGAAGCGCGTACAGCCCTTGCTGTGCTGCTGCATGAACCTGTGCAGCAACTGAATATTCAAGAACCGAAACAGCTCCCAAGAAATGCTCTGCCGAATATCGCTGTGGGGCTACCTGCGGATATTTTGTCGCGTCGCCCAGATTTACAAGCTTCAGAATTACGTCTACGTAAAACACTATCGAATAAAGATGCAACTAAAGCCAGTTACTATCCATCCATTAACCTTACAGGCAGTTTAGGTTCTTCGAGTACATCGCTGACACAACTTTTGAAGAATCCTGCACTCACTTTAGGTGCGAGTTTAAGCCTGCCTTTCCTTCAATATAATGATATGAAAAAAGATATTGCGATTAGTGATTTGGAATATGAGAAAGCGATTATTCAGTATCGTCAGACCTTGTATCAAGCGTTTGCCGATGTGGAAAATGCTTTATCCAACCGCACTCAACTGAATCAGCAAGTACAACTGCAACAACGTAATGTCGAGTTAGCTAATAAAACTGAGCGACTTACCGAAGTACGTTATCGTAACGGTGCAATCGCATTAAAGAACTTACTGGATGCGCAAGAGACTACACGTAATGCACGACTCAGCTTAGTTGAAACCAAGCAAAGTCAATACAATGCCTATGTAACTTTAATGCAAGCACTTGGCGGAAGTCCTGTAAAAGAACTATCGAAACAATAGCACACGATTTGCTATTGTTTACTTTCTCAAAGTTTAAGGCTCATTTCTAATGAGCTGAGAGCTTTTGATTTTACTCATCAAATTCTTTGTATTAATTCAAATATTTCTGTTTTATATGTTGATCAAAATATAGTTATATCCAACAGGATATCAAATTGGTTATGCGGCAGATATGCCATATACCTGTACTATAGTTAGAATTTTATTTGTAAGCGGCGGTAGCTTTAGCGAGGCTATATTTATAGACAGCCTTGACTCCTCATACCACTTAATATAAAATTAGTTCTAACAACGCCCCTACTCTTGCAAAAGTGAGAAGTCAGTGGGCTTTTTTTTTGCCTAATGGTAATGAATAATGACTTACGTTTTGTATAACAAACCTTATAAGACTCCGGCTGACTTAATTGTACATATGCAAAATAAAGGTCTACAAATTAACAATATACCAGATGCTGAAAAGTTATTGAGCTTCATAAATTATTATAGATTTAAAATTTATCTTTTTCCCTTTTTAGATCATTCTACTTCTCGTTATCATCAAGGTACGGTATTGGAGAATGGTATTCAATTGTATCGTTTTGATGATGAATTAAGAGGGGTCCTGTTTTCTGTTATAGGGCGAATAGAAATAAAATTAAGAACTCGACTTGACCAAGTTGTTACCTCTCATACCAATAACCCATTTTGGTATCTAAAAGATACGCTATTTATGAAAAGTAACCTTTCTCAAATGAATAGTTTCAGATCCAGTTTAGCTGCTGCTTTTCAACAGTCAAAAGCAGAGTTTTGTGCACATTATAAAAAGTATTATTTTAATGATACGAACTCAAATTTCAAACAATTGCCACCGTTTTGGACGCTTGCTGAGCTGACAACATTTGGGAATGTTAAAACGCTATATTCATCCTTAGATAAAAGTCAATTTCAAGGTGGTCAAAATTCAAACAAACTTAATTCGCTTGCACACGAGTTCGGGGCAACCAATTTAGCACAATTAAATAACTGGATAAATCTTATTCGTGATGTGAGAAATAGATGCGCTCACCACTCAAGGGTATGGAATTGTAATTATCCAGAACCTAAGAATATATCACCACTTTTATCTATTCCAGCGGCACACCAGAACAGGTTATATTTGTTTGTAGCAATGCTTCATAAAATTGATAAAACACTGGCACTATCAATAGATGTTAAAGACCCATTATTGCAACTTTTTAATAAGTATCCAGCAGCTAATAACTTAAAACATTCGATGGGTTTTCCTAATTCATGGGAAACTGACCAATTTTGGCATTAGCTTAATTATTTTGGCAGACAATTCTAACTCGCCACTCAAGTGGATAACGCCCCAGCCACTTACGGAATATTTCTTAATGGTTTTGAGATGTGTCTCAAATTTTAGTTTACTGTAGAGTGTTACCCCTTAGCGGTGTAGTTATAATTTTTGAATTGTCTTATCTCTCAAAAACAAAGCCGCTATAAAGCGGCTTTATCAAATAATTTAGATTAATCTAATTATTCATCATCCATCATGCTTTGGCTCATACCGACAGTATTGAAACCACCATCAACATAAAGGATTTCACCTGTAATACCTGAAGCCCACGGCGAGCAAAGGAATAATGCTGCATTCCCCACTTCTTCAATGGTGACATTACGTTTTAACGGCGCAACTCTCTCATTAGCATCCAACATTTTACGGAATGACTTAATCCCAGAAGCAGCCAAAGTACGGATTGGGCCAGCGGAAATCGCATTCACACGAATCCCCTCTTTACCCAAGCTGAGTGCTAAATAACGAACACCTGCTTCTAAAGATGCTTTTGCCATACCCATCACGTTATAGTGTGGCATCACACGCTCAGAACCTTGATACGTCAACGTCAATAAACAACCTTGGCGTGCTTGTAATAACGGTTTCGCCGCACGTGCCATCGCCACAAAGCTATAAGCACTAATGTCATGCGCAATTTTAAAACCGTCACGGTCAGTCACATCAGTAAAGTCACCATCTAAGGTATGCGCAGGTGCAAAACCAATCGAATGCACCACACCATCCAAACCGTCCCAATGTTTTGCTAACTCAACAAAAGCGGTATCAATTTCTGCATCAATCGCCACATCACAAGGAAAAACAAGGCTTGAACCAAATTGTGCGGCAAAGTCATCGACTCGTTTTTTTAGTTTTTCATTGGGATAAGTAAATGCCAGTTCTGCACCTTCACGATGCAGTGCCGCAGCAATTCCATAAGCAATAGATAATTTACTGGCAATTCCTGCAATTAAAAAGCGTTTACCCGCTAAAAGTCCTTGCGACATGATCTTCTCACTCGAAAAATTTCCCTACCATGATGCCAATATTTCCTCGATTACGGAATTGCATCATCGTTCTTTTTTACCTGCTTGCATAAAAAAACCGCTCTCGAGGTAGAGCGGCTGATATTTTTTAGGCGATTTAGGCTTAATCATCACCTTGTATCAGGCTCAATAAACGCATGAATGAATAATACATCCAAACCAAAGTTGCAAGTAAGGCAATGCCACACACCCATTCAAATGCTTTCGGTGCGCCTTGCGCCGTCGCACTTTCAATTAGATCGAAGTCTAAAATCAAATTTAACGATGCAATCACCGCTACAAATGCAGCAAAGCCAATGCCTAACCAGTTACTTTCAAAAATAAATGGAATGCTTGAACCAAATGCTAAACGCAAGATGATTTGCACCACAAACACCAATGCAATTGCCACAGAGGCAGAAATTACCACGGCTTTGAATTTTTCAGTGGCGCGAATAATTTGCATTTTATACAAGGCAAATAACACCAAAGTGGTGACAAAAGTCGCCAATAAAGCCTGTAAAGGTACACCAGGAAATTTCAATTGGAATATAAACGAAATACCACCTAAAAATGCCCCTTCAAATAAAGCATAAGGAATGGCTAAAGCAGGGGCTGTTTTGGTTTTAAATGTGCTGATTAGCGCGAGGATGAGTCCACCAATCGCTCCAACAATGGCAGCGGCATAAGCGATCGAAAGATTGGCCGTCACAGCACAATAAAAAAACAAGGCTATTCCGACCACGGCTGCAATGACGGTGAGCAGCACAGATTTTTGAATTGCGCCTTGAATGGTCATCGGCTCTGCCAAATCGCTATAGGTTTCGACTCGGGTTAAAATAGGATTATTACTTTGCATGTATGCTCTCTTTTTATAGTTAGCTGAATAAAAACCTGATTTTAATCGATTTTAATGACCAGCCCAATATTTTTTAACCACAATTTAAAAAGGAGCTTTCGCTCCTTAAATCATCAGTCTATAAGCCTGAATAATCAGTTTTTATCATGATTCATAATAAAAAAGTATTCACGGTAATATTTCAGTTCGGCAATCGAATCTCGAATATCATCCATCGCTAAGTGAGAGGCATTTTTCTTTAAACCACTCATAATTTCAGGCCGCCAGCGTTTTGCCAACTCTTTGACAGATGACACGTCTAAATTACGATAATGAAAAAACTGTTCCAGTTCAGGCATTAAACGATGCAAAAAACGGCGGTCTTGGCAAATCGAGTTGCCACACATCGGTGAGGTTTTTGGATTGACCCATTTTTTTAAAAATTCGAGTGTTTGCTGTTCCACATCTTGCGCTGTCAATTTACTGCGGCGTACACGTTCAATCAGTCCAGACTGACCATGTTGCTTAGTATTCCACTCATCCATCGCATTTAAAATTAAGTCTGACTGGTGCACTGCCAATACAGGGCCTTCTGCCAAAATATTTAAATGGTCATCGGTAATAATGGTTGCGATTTCAATGATTTTGTCGTTATCGGTATCTAGACCTGTCATTTCAAGGTCAATCCAAATCAATCGGGTATCAGGGCTGCTGCTCATATATGGCAATTCTAAAGTGCTGAAAAACATCAATAGTAGCAAATTAATTACATCTTGGCTGTAATTGTATAGCGGCTTCATGCTATTTTTGCGGTCTTCAACCCATCTATTATTAGGCTATGAATGGCTTTAATTCGTAAACGTCGTTTGACTGAACAACAACAGCGCCGCATTGATAAACAACATCAATCACGGCAAGCAGACATCGACACCTCGCAAGATTTAGACGGGTTGGTGGTGCAGCATTATGGTCGTCAACTTGAAGTACAAGCCTTATCTGTGCCTGAAAATCACCCTGAAAAACCGCAAGTACTAGTTGGTGAACCTGAACCATTTTGGAAGTCGATAGAGCTTGGCAGCGTTTGGCGTTGTCATACGCGCACCAATTTAGAGTTATTGGTGACGGGCGATCGAGTCAAATGGCAGGCCGATCCGAACACGGGCTTAGGCATTATTACCGCCATTTACCCTAGACAGTCGTTATTGACCCGCCCCGACCGTTATCACAAGGTCAAACCTGTAGCGGCCAATATTAGTTTGATTGTGATTGTATTTGCACCATTGCCAGAGCCTGCACCAACATTAATCGACCGTTATTTGGTGGCCTGTGCCGATGCCAATATTCCTGCACTGTTAGTGCTGAATAAATCAGACTTACTGACTGAAAATGATCCAATTTTGACCTTACTGGCTGAATATGAAGCCTTGGGTTATGAAACCCTCACCTGTCATGCACGTGGCGATTTATCTGCACTGTCCATGCGATTAGATAACGAAACGGTGGCTTTTGTGGGTCAGTCGGGCGTAGGAAAAAGCTCGCTGATCAATACCATTGTTCCTAATGCAGCACAAAAAACCAATATCATTTCGGAAAACTCGGCACTCGGTCAGCACACCACCACATCCACACGTTTAATTCAATTCGGCAGCAACGGCGCATTGATTGATTCGCCAGGGATTCGTGAATTTGGACTATGGCATTTAAGCCTAGACAAAGTACGCACGGGTTTCCCTGAAATCGAAACTCACTTAGGGCTGTGTCAGTTCCGCAATTGCACGCATACGCATGAAAAAAGTTGTGCGCTGAAACAAGCGGTTGAAAACCGTGAAATATTAGCCCGCCGCCTAGACAGTTATTTGCGTTTACTCGATGAAATACAGCAAGCACAACAAAAAAATTAAGATAGTTGCGCTTTCACCCTTGAACTGGCGTTTTTGATCACCATTGAGATAAGTTATACTCAATAACAATTTTGATTTAACTTTAGGTGACGTGTGGAACGCTGGTTTGAATTTATGGGGAATCACCCCTTTTTATTTGGTACGCTCGGCGTGCTCATGGTGTTGTTCTTTGTATTGGAAGGTCAGCGTAATGGTCGTAAAATTTCACCACAATCGTTGGGTATTTTGGTCAAAGCCAAAAATGCCATTTTGATTGATTTACGCGATGCCAAAGATTTCCGTGATGGTCATATCAGTGGTAGCCGTAACATCCCCTATAGTCAAATCAACGCACAGGCCGAAGAATTAAAAGCCAGTGATCGTCCATTGGTATTTATTTGTAACTTAGGGCAAGTGGCAGGCACAGCACTGCAAACCGTTGCACATGCCGACAGCTACCGTTTAGACGGCGGTATTAGCAACTGGAAAGCGCAAGGCTTACCTTTAGTGAAAAGCAAAACCAAATAAGGAGCATGAACATGACCAATAAAGTGATTGTTTATTCAACCCATTCTTGTCCTTATTGCGTGCGTGCCAAACAATTACTCGAGCGCAAAGGCGTAGCTTATACCGAAATAAACCTGTCCGATGAAGCCCCAGAAGTGCGTTTAGAACTGATGCAACGCACCAAGCACCGTACCGTGCCACAAATTTTTATCAGTGATCAATTTATCGGTGGTTTTGACCAACTTTATGCCTTAGAGCGTGAAGGCAAACTCGACCCATTATTGGCTTAACAATACAGACTTTTAGACAAGTCTAATCACACTTCGATTTAAGGAAAAACAATGAGCGAAGAACAAGTTCAACCACAACTCGCATTAGAACGTATTTACACCAAAGATATTTCTTTTGAAGTTCCAGGTGCACAAGTTTTTACCAAACAATGGCAACCAGAGCTGAATATCAATTTATCTTCTGCCGCAGAAAAAATTGATCCAACGCACTATGAAGTGTCTTTAAAAGTTGTGGTGCAAGCCAACAACGAAAACGAAACGGCGTTTATTGTGGATGTCACTCAATCGGGTATTTTCTTGATCGATAACGTAGAAGAAGACCGTCTGCCGTATATTTTAGGCGCGTATTGCCCAAATATCTTGTTCCCATTCTTACGTGAAGCGGTGAATGATTTAGTCACTAAAGGTAGCTTCCCGCAATTGCTGCTTTCACCTATTAACTTTGATGCTGAATTTGAAGCCAATATGCAGCGTGCTCAAGCCAATGCAGCGGCACAAGGTCAAGCTTAAATAATCTCCCCTAGCCCCTACTCCTCCCTTTTAAAAGGGTGAGCTGCGACTGTAGCAGCGCAAGGACTGATTAGCAGCAAAAGGACTGATTATTCAGTCCTTTTTTATGCTACATGACAATTGTTCTAAAGGTTAAATTCATCCGTGCGCCATGCACTTTCTTGGTTGGTGGCAGCCGATGCAACCAATAGCTTTGTGTCGTATCTTTCATCACCAACAAGCTACCATGTTCTAAATACAGCTCCACTTTTTCTTTGGTTTGTTTATGTTTAAAGGCAAACTTTCTTTCTGCACCCAAACTAAGCGATGCAATCGCACCGTTCTTTTTTAAATCTGTTTCGCCATCACTGTGCCACGCCATGCCTTCTTCACCACTATGGTACAAATTCAATAAACAGGAATTAAAGGTT
>SSHD01000081.1 GCA_008017255.1 Acinetobacter sp. | reverse complement strand
TGGTTAGACCTTTACAAAGGGAAAGAATATTTGAGATGCTAAGGGGGTTTTGTTCATTTGCCAAGTGTTGTTTACATCTAAAGGAGTACGTAATGATCCGTAAGCAAGAAATTACAACATTTGAGTTCCCAGAAGGCGCTGTCATTTGGGATGTCCGCGATAAAAATGCCTATGCAGAAACGCATGTGAAAGGCGCACAGAATTGCCCGATTACCGATTTAAGCATGGAGAGTTTGGCACAGGTTGCAGCAGGGCAGCCGATTTATCTGTTATGTGGTGGTGGCAGTAAAGCGCCACGTGCAGCTGAATTGTTAGAGGGTTTGGATGCGACGCGTGATTATGTGATTTTAATGGGCGGTACCCGTGCCGCACGTGATGCAGGTTTAGCTTTAGAGCAAGGCGCTTAACTGCACGCTGAAAGAGTTGTCAAAATAAACCGATATTTTGGCAACTTGCACAAGCTTTCTGCTTTATTTCATCGCAATGATGATGTCTAAACTGTTCTTTTTCCTGCAAAGTATGCCTTTTTGATTTTGACTTTTTTCTGAAAGCGTTGCGGATTGAGTTTGTCTAATAACGACTGTGGAATGGCACAGGCTTCGCCTAAAACCAAAGCGGCAAGCACTTCGCTACACAGTGGCGCAAATAAAAAACCTTTCGAGCCTAAGCCGGCAAAGGTATAAATTTGCTCATTATGATTAACTTTTCCAAGCAGTGGGAAATAATCCAAACTTTGCGCACGAATCGACGCTCGACCTTGCCAAGTTTCGACAGCAGGCAGTTGTTGCGCATATTCAGGAAATACACTGTGGATAAGTTCATGGTTATGCACATGATCTTCTTGCAAAACTTCCGTATCTTCACGGTTCGGATAAAACGATGCGCCCAGAATAAGTTGTGACGCATTTAGCTGTACGCAGTAACCGCCATAACTATAGGCTTGGTTCGGTATCAAGGGCTGATTTGCATTGTCTAACCAACTGACTTGACCGCGAATTGGTTTAAGTACTGGGTAGTGTTCAAATAGCGTGGCACTTTGTTTGGCGCAGCACACTACCACATGATCTGCATGAGCGATGAGCTGCTGATTTTGCCACAGTTCGATGGCAGTTTGTGTTGGTTTGAGCGCAGTAATAGGCGCAATTTTTAATTCAATATGAGGATGGTACAGTATTTCATCCCGCAGCAGATGCGGCTGTACCACTCCTGCGTGTTGTAAGTTCAAACTGGCCAATGTTGTTTTTGGGGAGTGTGGTGTCGCTGTCGATAACACATCTGCTGGATATTGCGCTGCCAAACTCAATAATTCATCTGGATTTTTTAAGGCAATTTGCTGCACTTGTAGCGCTCGAAAGGCTTTAAATTGCGGGTAGAAATTTAACGCATGTTGCCAGCTTAAAGTCATTAAGTGTTCATGCGCTTGCTCTATTGGGCACAGTTTGGGATTGAGCAATGCTAAAGGGTTACCCGATGCACCTGCAAGGGGCTGCTGTTGCTCGTAAATGGTGACGTGATGCCCACGCTGCGCAAATGCCCATGCACACGTTAAACCCGCAATACCAGCGCCGATAATGGCGATTTGGCGGCTTGTGGTTTGCGTTACTTTAGCCTCGGATGGATCGGCAACTTGCTGTTTGTCGTCAAGTAAACAGTTTTCGGTAGCATCTAACCAAAGAGCTTTGAGCATTTCACGTTTATGACCAAAACCACGCGGGCGGTTAATTTGAATGCCGTGTTGTTGTAGTCCACGCTTGAGCACACCTGCCACGCTAAATGAAGAAAATGTTGTGCCTATATCCGACAGCCGCACGATATGATTAAGTACATGTTCTTGCCACATTTCTGGATTACACGATGGAGCAAAACCATCTAAAAACCACGCTTGAACAGTTTGAGTCTTGGCGATGCTAGGGAAAATGTCCTGTGCATCACCCAACCATAAATCTAAGCTAAAACGTTGCTCTGGAAAACTTAAACGGTGGCAGCCTGCAATCGGTAGTGGGTATTGGGCAATCAGTTGTTCTGCAAGCGGCTTGAGCTCAGTCCAAACACTTAGCGCGCGAATTAAATCTGCTTTGGTGAGTGGAAATTTTTCTACGCTAATAACATGCAAATGGCTGTGATTGTCTGGGCGAACCTGTTGCCATAGTTGCCATAAGGCTAAAATATTTAAGCCTGTACCAAAGCCAGTTTCGCCGATGCAAAAGTATTGGTAGTCGTGCAGTTGCGCCAGTCGTTCAGGCAGATCATTGCCATTTAAAAATACATGACGTGTTTCCAGCAGCCCATTGTTTTTAGAAAAATAGACATCGCCGAATTGTTTGGAAATTGGCACTTCTATGCCATCGACCAGTGACCATTCCAGTTCAGCAGTTTGGATTTTAGTTGTGTGTAACATAAATCAACGGCTTGTTATTACCATTGACGGCGACGTTTGGTATAGACATAACCGGAAATTAAAAAGCCCAGTAGTACGCCAACTGCGAGGGTCATAGCACCATAGAGGAACATTTGCGCACTGCGTTCGCTTTGTAATACCTGAATTTGCACTGCCAAACTGTCATTTTTTAATTGCAGTTCTTGGTTTTGTGCCAGTGCTTCTAAGTTGGCATGTTCCAATTGTTTTAAACGATTGGCTTGGTCTTGCATGAGCGCTTTGGTTTTAGCGTCTTGCTGCTGTTTAGCTTTGCTGATTTGCTCTGCGGTTAATGGTTTTGGCGTATTCGCAGGTACTTTTGCTGGAGGTTGTGTCACGGCTGTGGGTGCTACAGCTGCCGTAGGTGTGGGTGTGCTGACTGCTTCAACCGCCCATGCGCTAGAATTAAGTAAACAGAAAGCGATCAGGCTTTTGAGTGCAATGTGCATGGGTTACCCTTTTGGAAAAGCTTTATTAAATGGTTTGATTTCGATGCTGGCATAAATTCCGTGTTTTAAAAACGGTTCGTCTAAAATCCATGCATCGAGTGCTTCACGGCTGTCAAATTCAACAATAATGGTACTGCCTAAAAAGCCTGCTTGTGGGTCATTGGGGTCTTTTGGGTGCGCACCTGCAGCAATTAAACGCCCTGCATCATCTAACTGTTGCAAGCGTTCGACATGCTGTGGGCGAATCGCCAAGCGTTTTTCCAAACTATCTTCGTGGTCAGTACAAGTCAGCACAAAATAGGGCATAGTCGTCGCTCAATATTTCAAAATTAATCAGTGGTTTTAAAATGCTTTCTTAAGCAAAACAGTATAACAGCAAGGCAGCTGACAGAAACGAGAATATCGCCGAAAGCGGTAAATTCGCCCCAGTATTTTCCTTGCATATAGACAAAACCAAAGAAGAAATGTAAGCCAGCTAATAAAAAGAATTGCCCACACCACGCCCAGTTCAAACGCATCCAACCACGCTGAGAGAGTTCTAATAATGGGTCTAACAATTTCTGAATAATTGGCATGCGTTGTTTATTAAATAACGGTGTGACTAAGAAGCCAATGCCAATACCAATATTCAGTATCACCGCTTTCATTTTAATATAGGTGACATCGCTAAACACCAAAGTAATACCGCCAAAAATCACGCACATTAGCACAATAAACCACTGCATTTTTTCCAACTTAAATTTTTGGAACACAAACAAGCAGCCATAGACCACCAATGTTGCAATCAACAGCGCACAGGTGGCAACTAGAATATGATTTTGGTCGGTATTTCCTGCACTGTTCACCAGTTGCAGTAATGGATGCTGACTATCTTTCGGGTCGGTGGTTTTGTAAAAATAAAAGAAGATAATAATCGGCAGATAGTCGAGCAAGGCTTTCATGTTACAGTACGGCAATGAAATAGGTCAGATAGCATAATACAAACTATGTTCGGTGTCGATTTACATACGCATACATACATTTCCGATGGTACTTTGTCGCCTGAACAATTGGTGCAGGCTGCGCTTGATCTAAAAATACATACGCTTGCACTCACCGACCATGACACCATGGATGGTTTAAGCCGTGCGCAAATTTATGCGCAAGACTGTGCACAAGATCAAGATATTCAAATTATTTCTGGGGTAGAAATATCTAGCCAATGGTCACGCCCCAATACGCAAAAAAGTTATGGCGTGCATATTGTGGCGCTCAATATGCAAAATCAAGCGCCTATGCAAACGATGCTCGAACAGCAAAAAAAAGTCCGTGCTGAACGTGCCCAAGCCATTTGTGCTTTATTAGAAAAATGTATTAGTTTTGATATTTACCCTGAAGTCTTGGCACAAGTCGAGGGGCAGCCAGATCGGGTCACACGCACTCATATTGCCAAAGCTTTGGTGGAAAAGAAGATTGTCAGCCGTCCGCAACAAGCCTTTGATCGGTTTTTAAAAGAAGGCAAAAAAGCCTTTGTAAAATTTGATGGCTTAGGCTTAAAAGAAACCATAGAGGTGATACATGCCAGTGGTGGCTTTGCGGTATTGGCGCATCCGACACGTTATGATTTATCAGCCACCAATATTCGTTATTTGGTTGAATTATTTGCCGAGTTGGGCGGCGATGCGGTGGAATTACCGCCCAATATTGAGCCTGCATCTACACGGCAAATGGTCGATAAAATGATTGAGCAGTTGGGTTTAGCCGTGTCGATTGGCAGTGATTTTCATGGCGACAATATGCCGTGGATTAAGTTGGGCAATATTCCACGTGTTAAAGAGGGGCAAGTGGGGATTTGGGAACGCTTTAGATAAATTATTTTGATCTAAAACAATAAAATATCTTAGCGGAGTCTTGCTGAGTTCTCATCCAATTTCAGGATAAGCCTTCTGCTCGACCTACTTTGGTTTCGCCCTGAGAAGCGTTTGAAGCTTCGTAAGGGCAAAGGCATTGTTATTTAATACTCACAGCTTAGCTGTTCGACTTGCGCTCAGACAAAGCGTTGCTTTGGTTATCTTCGCTCAGGTTGTGGATGACGTTACCGCGTATCATATTCAATGGGGCATACAATGGATGTTGCTTGGGTCTGCAGAAGATGAGAAGCACGGCTTCGCAAGGGAAAAGTCATAAATTACAGTAAATTATGATCCTGTGCTTGAATTGGCGGTGGTGTGGGGCGACCTAAACTGCTGAGTAATTCAATTTCAATCGTGCGTACCATCGAATCGAGCGGTAAATCATTACTTTGTGTACCAAACGGTTCTTCAATTTCACTACTTAAAGCATCTAAACCCAAAAAGGTATAAGCCAAAACCCCTACCAACAGCGGTGTAACCAAGCCCAATAGCGAGCCTAAGCTAAACGGCAACATTACGCAGAAAAAGTACACCGTGCGATTGAGTAATACCGAATAGGCAAAAGGAATTGGGGTATTGGCAATACGGTCACAACCCGTTTGCATTTCACTTAAAGCCGCAACATGCGCATTCATTTGCGTGTAAATAATATCGGAAATTTCACCCTCTTTGAGCGCTTGCAACAGCTCCCATTGGATGAGGCTTAAGGTGTATTGCGGGGCATTTTGTTGTTGATATAACTGGGTTAAGGCTTGTTGGCTTAAACCACTGGTTTCGATGAGTTCGGTTGGGTTGGCAGTTTGTTGGCGCAAACGGTCACGCAGCACATTGGCAAATAAAATCACGTTTTGAATAATGCGTTCGCGGCGTGCTTTGCTGAGTATGCGGCAGTCCCGATCGAAATGGCGTGCAGTGGCAATCAGTACCCCCCACAGTTTACGTGCTTCCCACCAGCGCTCATAACAAGCTGAATTTTTAAAGCCTAAAAAAATCGACAACACCACGCCAATCAGGGTAAAACCCACCAAAGGAATTTCTGGAAAACGGTACAAATCTACATATTCAATGCCACCAATAATGGCAGAAATAAGCATCACAAAGCCTAAGGATGGCAAAATTTTCGGTAAAATCGTGCCGCGCCACGAAAATAGAACTTTAAAAATACTCGGCTGGTCACGAACAATCATGTGCTTTAAATCATTGCTTTTATGTGCTGATGTTCGGGTGAGCGCGCGGCTTTGTCAAGCGCCGCAAGCTAGATTTTTATTGGCATAAGAAGTTGTTGTTCGGCAAAAGAAAAATGTCCATCCGCGGCAATAATAAAATGATCAATTAAATGAATTTCCAGTAAGTTACAGGCTTGCTGTAGTTGTTGGGTCAGGGTGATGTCTTCGCTAGATGGTTGTGCCATACCATAGGGATGATTATGCGCAATCACAATTTGGCAGGCTTGCTGTTGTATGGCATAGCGCAAGGTTTGGTTAATCGACACATGACACTCACGATGTGAGCCGAAAAATAGCTTTTTAAAATGCAGTTTGCGTAATTCGGCATCTAAACACAGCACCGCAAATACTTCTTGTTTCTCGCCCTGCAACTCATAACGTAAATAATCCAGCACTAAACTTGAGCTGTCCAAACATAGGCGTTGTTGCTGAAAGTGATTATTCAAATAGCGCCGCCCCAGTTCTTTCACTGCCATCAACTGGGTGTATTTGGTCGGGCCGATGCCATTAAACTGGGCTAAGTCTGGCAGCTCGGCATCAAAAATAGGGTTCAGTCCGCCAAAGTGTTGAATGAGCAGCCGTGCC
>SSHD01000106.1 GCA_008017255.1 Acinetobacter sp. | reverse complement strand
TCACCAACCGTTTTGTGTATTTGGAAGAAGGCGATATTGCCCGCTTAACCCGCAATAGCATTGAAGTGTTTGTCAATGGCGTTGCGGTTGAACGTCCTATCAAAGAACTCGATGCGACCGTGAGCAATGTATCAAAAGGTGAATATAAGCACTTCATGCTCAAAGAAATTTATGAGCAACCTGAAGCGATTCAGCAGACCATTTCCCAGGCGCTCAATGGCAATAGCGTGCGTGACGATTTCTTAAGCCATGCCACTGCCGACTTTAGCAAAATTCAACAAGTGCAAATTATTGCCTGTGGTACCAGTTACCATGCAGGCATGATTGCTAAATATTGGTTTGAGCAACTAATTCATGTGCCGTGCCAAGTGGAAATTGCCAGTGAATTTCGCTACCGCAGCCCCGTGATTGTCGCCAATACGCTGTATATCTGCATTTCACAATCGGGCGAAACTGCGGATTCTTTGGCGGCACTACGTGAAACGCAAAAACGTGCCAAAGCGCAGAATATTGATATTTGCAGCATGACCATTTGTAATGTGGCTACGTCTTCGATGGTACGTGAAACCGATCATCACTTGCTGACCCTTGCAGGGCCAGAAATTGGCGTGGCATCGACCAAAGCCTTTACCACTCAGCTTGCAGCGCTGATGTTATTGATTCTAAAAATGGGTCAAGTCAAACAAACCCTTGCTGCTGCGCAACGTGATGAAATCATTGCAGGATTATGGCACTGTCCAAAAGTCATTTTAGATACTTTGCAATGTGATACGGAAATTTTACGTTTATCGACCTTATTTGTAGAAAAAAATCACTGCCTATTCTTAGGTCGTGGTACGCATTTCCCAATTGCCTTAGAAGGTGCGTTAAAACTGAAAGAAATTTCTTATATTCACGCCGAAGGTTATGCAGCAGGTGAACTGAAGCACGGCCCATTGGCTTTGGTGGATAACGACATGCCTGTGGTGATTTTAGCGCCGCAAGACGACATGCTAGATAAACTCAAATCGAATATGGAAGAAGTGCAAGCACGTGGCGGTGAGTTATTTGTATTTGCCGATCAAAACAGCGGCATACAGGCCAAAGACCGTCAGCATGTGGTGCATATTCCTGCGGTGAATGAATGGTTAGCGCCGATTGTGTATAGCGTGCCAGTGCAGTTGCTGTCTTATCATGTGGCGGTGTTACGTGGGACCGATGTAGACCAACCACGTAACTTGGCCAAGAGCGTGACTGTGGAATAAGTTATTGTAAAATATAATTTATTTATGTAAGCAGACAATAAAGTCTCACACCAAACAATAAAGTGTCATACTAAACAAAAAAGTATCATACTGGATTGTTTGTTTTATGAACACCTGTTATGCTCATTTCAAATGAACACAACAGGTGTTTTTTATGCTCTCAGTCCAACAACAGCAAAAATGGATCAAAGATGGCCGAGGTGATGGTGAGTTATCATCATATAAACCGTGGTTGACTGTTCGTGATCTATCATCACGTGGTCGCTCTCATCGAGTTTATGGCCATAAGACGAAGCGGACACACCATTTACTATCAGATTTAGAGCTTGCTATTTTCTTAATTTTAGAATGGAATCCATTGATTCAAGATATACGAGAACAATTCCCCCTCCGAATAGAACAAACCGAAGAAATTGCCGATTTAAATTTTATTCCACATCCTGCCGTTAGAGGCATTAAGCAGATAATGAGTACGGATTTTTATGTGTTTAGCTCCGACTCTATAAATCCTCGATTTAGCATACAAGCTAAATACCATAAAGATCTTGAAGATACACGTACAATTGAAAAACTGGAAATCGAACGACGCTATTGGCAAAGTAAAAAGATCCCTTGGCAAATCATCACAGAACAAGAAATTCCCAAAGTGGTTTTTGACAATATCAAATGGTTATATCCTGTCATCAGAGATGATGATCACATCAATCTGTATGATCAAATTGAATTCTATGTAAAGCAGTTCCATAAATATCCAAATTTATCCTTGATTAACTTAGCAAAAAAAATTGATTCATCTTATGACCTTGAGATAGGTACATCTCTATCAGAATTACGTGTACTTTTTGCTCAACGTTATTTTAAATTCGACCTACAATTAAATTACAAAGATTTAGTCCCACCCAATATTCAATTAGGCGATCTAACAATTTGGGAGGAGATTCGTTATGCTGCGAATCAATGATGTATATCAGTATCAGGATCTTCCGATTAGAATCCTCAAAATTTTATCTGAACATATTGTTTGGATTGATATCAATGATGTGAAAGCACTTCCTGAAATCATCAGCAAAACAGAATTATTTCATGCCATTGAATCTTTTGAGGTGTTTCGAATTGAAGATCCATTTCAAGATATTGCCCTCATCCAGCCCGAAAAAGATTCCATCTCTCAACTAAAAAGAGATGAAAATTACAATCTAATCAAAGATATAGTTAATAATGAACAATTTTATATTCCAAGTGCCCGATCCTCGCTAATTAATGAAATTATAAATAGTAAGAAATCTACCAAACAGACAATATACCGCTTGCTTAGACAATACTGGCAAAGAGGGCAAACACCGAATGCTTTAATCCCTAATTACCAAAACTCAGGTGCAAAAGGGAGTAAAAAAGTTGCAAGTCAAAAATTAGGAAGAAAGCGCCTCTACAAAGAAGGTACTGGAGCTATTATTACACAGGAGATTGAACGCCTATTTCATCTCACGATTAGCAAATACTTATTATCAAATAAGAAACATACTTTAAAGTATGCCAATCGGGAATTTCAAAAGATATATCGCACACTGTATCCAGATATACCTGAAACGGAATATCCTACACTACGCCAATTTCAGTATTTTTATCACCGAGAATACAATGAAGTAACTCGTTTAGAGAAGCGATCTAATGATATTGAGTACTCTAAAGACTTACGCCAGCTCCATTCTACTGTAAACACACAAGTTCTTGGTCCTGGCTCACGGTATGAAATAGATGCCACCATTGCTGATATCTATTTAGTTTCTAATCTTGATCGAAGCCGAATAATTGGCCGACCAACAATTTACTTCGTCATTGATGTCTTTAGTCGTATGGTTACTGGCTTATATATTGGCTTAGAAAATGCTTCTTATAAAACAAGTATACAAGCTCTTTATTGCGCTTTTACAGATAAAGTCGCTTTATGCAAAAAGTATGGAATAGATATTACTTATGAAAACTGGCCTTGTATCGGCTTGCCTGATGCGATTTTAGCTGACCGAGCCGAGTTATTTGGCCATCAAGTTGAAAATTTAGAAAAAAGTTTTTCGATAAGGCTTGAGAATGCACCACCCTATCGTGGTGATCTAAAGCCAATTGTTGAAAGCAGATTCAAATTAATACAAGCTGAATTTAAACCCTTTGCAAAAGGGGTGGTTCAAGATGTAATCACAAAAAAACGAGGTGGAAAGGACTACCGTCTAGATGCAACACTTAATCTAGATGAATTCACTAAAATTATTCTTTTATCAGTTCTGAAATATAACCAATTTCACCAAATCAACAATTATGATCGTGATATCGATCTACCACATGACCTACCAGCCGTCCCAATGGCGTTATGGAACTGGGGAATACAGCATCGTACGGGGAAACTACGAACAGCTTCCGATCAGGCTGTTTATGTCGCATTATTGCCTAGAGAAAAGGCAACTTTATCAAATCGAGGTTTGAAAATTTTTGGTGTGACTTATACCTGCCCAGAATTATATGAAAAGGGTTGGCTACACCGCCAAAATACAATAAATCGACCTAAGTTTTTATATGCTGCCTATGATCCAAGTAATGCAGAAAAAATTTATGTCTTCTATGAACAAAGTAGTCTGAAATATTGGGAAGCAACTATTTCAGACTATTCCCGTGAATTCAAAGGCTATAGTTTTTGGGAAGTTTGGCAAATCAATAGTGTTCAGAAAAAAACTATTGAAAAACAAAATATAAAGAACAACTTAGCTCAATCTGTGTTAGAGCAGAAAATCATGGATATTATTCAACAAGCTAGTAGCGAAACACCATTGTCTACTCAAAGCCAGAAAAGTCGAATCTCTGAGATTAGGAGTAATCGAACCCACGAAAAAGAGCTTGAACGTTCTAAATTGAAAGGTACGAGATCCAGTGTTAATGACACTGCTACAACGGTCATGAAACCCAAAATCACACAAGATGCTCAGAGCAATGTCATTCCTATGCCAAAGCGGAAGAAGTCATCTGAGGAACTTGATGAGGATTTAAAGTTACGTTTCCCTCTATACCACGATTTACTCAGTGAAGATGATGAGCCATAACTTTATTCACGAATAAGGATGAATAGAATGAGTAATAAAGTCATTGTTAAGGAATATCAACCTAGTATTGGGCATTATGCTGGCAATCCATTCATTGAAGCATTACCTCCTATTCTGGATACGCCTGATATTATTAAAGCACTGAGAGGGAAAGTAAATTTCGATATTACAGACCAATCTCTACCAGCATCACAGCGTATACACCTTATTCCTCAATTACTGAATATTTTTTTCCATCCAATTGAACGACATATTGAACTTTGGACAAAATTTTCAATTATGTTAAGACAAGGGTATGTCGGTCGAAATATATCAAATGGAGAATTGAACAAACATATTCAGAATGGTTATGAGCGAACAATGAAAGGTGATATTTCAGCTTTTAGGTATGAGCCTGCTCGTTCAACAGCTCAAAGTATGAGTATTATCGGATGTTCTGGAATCGGTAAAACCACAACGATCAATAATATTCTTAGTGTATACCCACAAGTTATTTATCACGAAAAGTATAACTTTACCCAAATTGTATATTTAAAAATTGACTGTCCTCATGACGGTTCCTTAAAAAGCTTGTGCTTACATTTCTTTAGAGCCGTTGATATTGCTCTTGATACCAACTATGAAGCTAAATACGCTTTAAAGCGTCATGGTATTGAAACACTACTCAATTTAATGCGTCAGATTGCAAATTTTCATGCAATTGGCTTGCTTATCATTGATGAAATACAGCACCTTAATATCAAAAACTCTGGCGGTGCTGACAAAATGTTAAATTTCTTTGTCACACTCGTTAATGTGATTAGTTTACCCGTCATTATGGTGGGTACACCAAAGGCAAGGTATATTTTTAATGATCTTCGTGGTAACCGTAGGGCTGCTGGATTTGGATCTGTATTATGGGAACCTATAAAAAATGAACCAAACCTTGAGTTAAATAATCGCATATTTAAATCTGAATGGAATGCTTTTACCGATGCTTTATGGAAATATCAGTGGTTAAACAAAGCAGATATGCATCTCTCTGATGAGATTCGTGAATGTCTTTATGATCTTAGCCAAGGCATTCTTGATATTGCTGTCAAATTGTTTGTACTTGCACAAATTAATGCCATTACCTCTGGCCTAGAACGTATTACCGTTAAATTATTAAAAAAGACTTACCATGATGAACTTAAGCCCATCCATCCAATGGTCAATGCACTTAGATCTAAAGATCCAGAAAAAATCATACAGTTTTCTGATCTAATTATTCCTGAAGTCGATCAGCAAATTCTTAAATTACAAATGATTGTAGATAAGCATACTGAATCTACTGAGTATGATGATTTAAGTGAATACAATGGGAATAAAGAGGCGATACGCTTACATCATCTTTTACTTGGGCTAGACTTTAAATCTGAACTTTTAGTACCAACTATCAAACGAGCCTTTCAGCAACATCCCCATCTTTCAATGCAAGAACTTATGCCAATTGTCATGATATGGCTGAATGATATAGGCAAAAAAATTAAAACTAACCCAAAGCCTAAAAATAAAAGTAAAAGGGTTAAACAAGATCAATGGCATACCTTAGATACTGAAGATTTACGATTCCAATTCTCACAAAAAGATGAAAAACAGAATTTCTATCAACATCTTAAAGAACATACTCAGCTTATCTTTAATATGGAGCGCTGGTTTGAGCAGGTGAGCTAGATGCTAAATTTCCCTATGCCATATCAAAATGAACTCATTTACAGTACTGTGGCTAGGGCTGGAATTCGTCTTGCTTTAAGTAGTCCTAAACAATTATTGGATGAAATATTTCAGAATCGCAAAGTCATTGCTACGGTTGATTTGCCTTGTCACTTAAACGCCATTATTAACCAATTTCCTGCCAATCAAGTCAGTCTAGAAGATATCGCATATCAACATACACTCTTCCCGATCTATGCACCCTTTGTACCTGAGAATAGACGGCAACAGTGTTTACAATGGATGGCTGAAGTATCCCAAGGCTCAATTCATCTTGCTCTGGGTATTAATGCGTCACGACTTAAACCCATCCATAAACTCCGCTACTGCCCAGCCTGTTTTAAAGAACAGTTAGAATTATATAGTGAACTTTATTGGTCACGCTTATGGCAAATACAAGGTGCTTGTTGTCCAATACATGGTGAACTTATTGACTCAACCATTGAACTAAGATCATTACATCGACATGATTTCATCACACCGACATACCAAACGTGCCCTGAGCAAATTCAGTCGAAAGCGACATCAGATAGCCTATTTATTACAAAGAAATTATTAGAATTATTGTCTCTTCCGTCTTCTGAGTCACCTCATTATGAGCAATGGACAAGGTTCTACCATCAGCTTGCTCAAAAAAATCATTGTATACGTGGTCGAAACCACATTAGTCACGACAAAATCTTTGATAGAATCATTGCTCGATGGCCTTCCAAATTTTTAGGACAATACAATTTAGGCGGCTTAAAATCTGAAACAGGTTGGTTGCGAAGTATCTTCAGAAAACACCGAAAAAGTTTTAGTTATCTGGAACATATCCTTGTGATTGAAGCATTAAGTAATAAAGAATGGACTTTTTCAGCGATTCTAGAACAAGTTAAAAATTTAAATGAAGACTCGAAAGACAATAATAGTCAAAATTTAAATATATGTGTCCACCCCAACCACTTTGAATATAGAGAAAAATGGCTAAAACTGGTCAAACAATTAGGTATTAAACCCGCTCGTTCTATAGATCAAGCCTTATATGCTTGGCTATACCGTAATGATAAAGACTGGCTATTGAAAATAAATCAAACCTTCCATCAGGGCTTTATTCCACAGGGAGCTAAAGTTGACTGGTACAACCGTGATCTTACTTATGCAAGACAACTTATTCGGCTCTACAATGAGCTCATTTGGGATGTAGATAGTCCTCGACGCTCTGCAAAATGGTGGCTTACACAAATCACCCATGTTTCGACTATTGAAAAAAATTTATATAGTTTACACATTACTCAATCATTTTTGAAACGCTATAGCGAAGATATTAGTAGCTACCAAATTAGACGGTTAACTCAAGTTTTTATTGAAATAAAAATGCAAAGCCAAGACTTACCTCGTTGGAGAATTTTACGCAAAGCAGGTTTGAGTGACGAGCGTATGACCTCTGAAACGACAAAATTTCTAAATAGGGCATTACAATATTTGAGGTTGAATTAATGAAAATTAAGAATTTCCCAGAAGACGCAAAAATTACATTCTTAGGTGAAATATTTAAATTTAATCACTTAGATTCTTGGAATATTAAATTAGGAATTCATTCTGGTTCTGAACTATCCGTCAAACACTCACGTCTATCTAGTTTACCAGCTTTTGCACGAGGTCGATGCTTGAATCCAAGTGACGGCCAATGCCGTAAAGGTGGCTATAAAATTAGTATCAATATTCAATCAAATGAGGACTGGAAGGTCAAAGTTGATCCAAAGAATAAAGGGTATTATTTTGAATTTAATTTTAATAGAGGCAGTGAACAAAACCCAGATATCCTGCATATTCGTATACCACAGATTGAATTAGCACGCGTTCTGTTCTTTCGGAATGCCTACTTAGCAAGGAACTGTCTTGATCAAGGTATCTTAGCAAGAGAGTTTTTTGTTGATCCTATAGATCAGACAACGACCGTTATTCATGTGCTACCACACCGCACATTTCCTTTAGGCCAATTCAATAATGAGGGCATTCGCAGATTACTCTCATGGATATTATTAGATGAAAATGCTAGGCAATCCTATGAAAGTATTGCTCATTACTTCAAATTAGAAGCTAAACAATTTGAAGAAAAAACATCATGGCAATTTCACTTCACGCC
>SSHD01000111.1 GCA_008017255.1 Acinetobacter sp. | reverse complement strand
TATACGAGCTATACTCGCAAGATATAGCCTTTTTTTGTATTAAACTCATGCAAAAAGAGCACTTAAACTAAAGAAATTGTCAATAAATTTGGCATGATTAGTCAATAAAAGCGAAATCTCTTTGGCTATGATTTTAGGAATGACATTATGCGGCAGTTCACCTGCACCACCTTAAGCGCAGATATTTCTTTTCAACTCACTGCATGATTACAAAAGATCTCTTTCATAAGCCTTTAAATCCGTTTATTTCCCCCTTTTTTCAAGGGGAAACGATACAAGCTGTTGAAAGAGCCTTAAAGAAATAGCGTTTGCATCACCACAGAGGAATATAAATGGATTTCGCACCTTTACTACACGCCATGATGATTATCTTTGGCTTTGGTCTTGTATTTTTGACCATTATGGGCTTTGAACAATATTATCTGATTAAGCAAAAACAGGAACCATATGATTTAAAAGAAACCATCGCCAACATTTAAAGATGAAACACACGTGAAACCCATTGTTTTCGGCGTTAAAAGCCGCCCGATTACGACCAATAATGTTGTGGTGATGATTTTTGAAGAGTTGTTTGATCTGATTAAAACTACTTGGAAAACCAAAGATTTAAAAACTTTAATCCACCATCCGGACTGGAAGCCTGAAGAGCGCAAAAAATAACATTCTTGATCTTGGCATTAGAATAAAAGCCCATCGTTGATCACTACATTTTATTAGCGGTCACGATGGGTTTTTAACATTTAACGCACTTCATCTATCCATGCCATTTGAATTCCTTCTAATAAACCCTCAGTGGATTTATTCGGGTCATCATTAAAATCTGGCAAAGCACAAACCCAAGCATGTAAATCGGTAAAGCGAATCCATTGCGGATCTACTTCAGGATGTGCTTCTGCTAATTCAATTGCAATATCAATGGTATCTGTCCAACGCAAGCCCATATCACACCTTGAAGAAAATAATGTCGTTGCGCGTACTGTAACAAATCAGCCAATTGAAACCAAAGCCTTCTGCTGAAAATCACTACAAAATAATATTTAAACTGGGTGCGAGCACAATCATCAGGCTTGCCACCGCAGCCCCAATTACCGCACCGACCAGCACATCACTCGGATAATGCAAACCCAAAATCATCCGTGACAAGGCAATTAAAATGGTAAAAGGTAACATCAGCAGCAGTAAAATCGGTTGAATATAACCTAAGGTAGTAGTGACCATCACTGCATGTAAGGTATGCCCCGATGGAAAGCTAAAATGATCTAAGGGACGTTCGCCCAACACAATCACTTGATGCACTTGATAAGGTCGCGGTCGGGTGGTTTTTTGTTTTAAAATTTTATAAATCAGTGTGCCGACTGTACCACAGGCAATGACATACAGCATTTGCAAACTGTAGGCTATGCCTTGCATCAGCCATGTCAACAGCAGCATGGAATACCAAAATGGGCCATCGCCCAGGCGGCTAATACGTTTAAAAAATTGCGCGACCGCTTGAGATTGCGACAGGTGATTGAGGTACACACAGCCTTTTAAATCTAAATCGAGTATTTTTATTTTTGCATTTTGAAAATTCATATTGTTCTCCTTTTTAAGGATGTTCTAGCTTGGCATCGAAAATGCCTCCGCTACTTGATAAAGTGCTTGTTCTAGTTGTTGTATCGGTAGCTGCCAGCTGTTTTGTTGTACGCTTGCACTGGCCAGCAGACCCATTTTTCGTAATTGTGGCAAAGCAGGCAACGTGCAAATGGACTGGGTTAAATCGGTCACATCGCCCAATGGACTCAACCAGCCTGTTACGCCATGTTGTACATGCTGCTGTGCCGCCACATAGTTATACGCCACCACTGGCAATCCACTGGCAATCGCTTCTAAAATCACATTACCAAAGGTGTCCGACTGGCTAGCATAGGTAAAAACATCGGCACTGGCATAAGCCGCAGTCAACTCTTTACCACTTAAACTGCCCATAAAAATCACATCTTTGCTGTTGCTTAAGCTGCTGAGTCGAGCACGATCTGGCCCATCACCCACAATAACAAATTTAAAATTTTGCCCTTGCTGAGCTTGTAAGGCATGAAACGCCTGTATTAATACATCGACTTCTTTTTCTGGCGATACACGCCCCACATACAACATGACGCGCGTGTTTGCATCGACACCCCACTGTTGCCGTAATTGTTGACTGCGGTGTTTGGGTGAAAACTTTTCGGTATCTACCCCACGCCCCACCACTTTCAACGGACAAGTCACCCCAATGCTACGCAACACCTGTTCGGTGTATGGACTTGGCACACAGGTCAAATTGGTGCTGTTATGAAACCAAGTCAAATAGCGTTGAATCGGTTTGACTAAAAAAGCCAAATCGAAGAAGCGGCTAAAATCTTGAAACGGTGAATGGAAACCACTGGAAACGGCTATTTTCTTGGACTTTGCCGCTTGCAATGCCATCAACCCCAACGGTCCTTCAGTCACAATATGCACCACATCTGGACTGAACTTTTCAAAGGCTTTCGACACTTTTAAATATTGCGGCCAACCAAATTGCATACCTGGATATTTAGGAATGGCTTGTGCAACAACCAAGCATTCTTTATTGGGATGAAATTCGTTGCAGGCGGTTTTTTGTATAGGTCGCACCAATAAAATTTCATGTCCTCGGCGTTGCAAGCCTTGACACAGTTGCATCATCGACAACGCCACGCCATTAATTTCTGGCGGCCAAGTTTCGGTCACTATGGCAATTTTTAGCCGTGGACGAGCCGAGTCTTCATTAGACAGTGCATCGAGCTGAGCTTGATATTGCTGATATTTTAAATAAGATTCTGAATGATCAGGAAATTGTTCTTGTTTGAACTGTGATGTCGCGGATGTATTCATATCGCCATCCATTTGTGTCGTTATTTTCATGTTTTCAAGCTTAAAAACATTTTTTGACACTTTAATGATGATTATATGAACGTTTTATGACGGCTATTTAGGAGTAAAAAATTGATGTTATTATACTCTCAGCTGCGACTAAAGTAGTACCCCTCTAAAAACCCATATCACAACAATCGACATAGGTGCGTAATCAAGTTGAGCATGGCTTAAACCATAACGATGCAACATGCTCAAAGTTTAAGCCAATGGATTATCCAAGGCAAAAACCTGTTGATCTTCCAAACGATACGCGATGAGTTGCTGTCCCCACACACAACCGCCATCGACATTTTGAATGTGCGGGCTAATGGTTTTACCCTGCAATGCCGCCCAATGCCCAAAAATCAATTGATGGGTTTTAGCAACCTCAGACTCGAATTCAAACCACGGCTGAAAACCTGTTGGCATCGGTGCATCTAAAGCATCTTTAAAACTAAATTCGAGCCGCCCCGTTGCATCGGTTAGGCGCATACGAGTCAAGTAATTGGTAATACAACGCAATCTCGCCTGTCCCGTCAAATCCTCAGACCAAAGATCTGGTTGCTCACCATACATTTCAGCCAAAAAAGCATCCAACACATTTAAATCATCATGACCGACGACTTCTTGAACTTCTTGCGCCAATTGAGCCGTTTTCTCAGCCGTCCAAATACATGGCACGCCTGCATGGGTGAGCATGGTTTGATCATTCGGAAAGACAGATAAAGGCTGTTTACGCAGCCAATCGATCAGCTCATCACCATCTATGGCATCTAAAATATCTTGGGTGCGATCTTTATCTTTGATTTTTTTAAAGCCACGCGCACAAGCAATCAAGGTTAAATCATGATTGCCGAGCACGGTTGCTGCTGCACCTCGATTCGCCAGTTTTTTCACAAAACGTAACGTCCCAACCGAGTTTTCACCGCGCGCGACCAAGTCCCCAGCAAACCATAAAAAGTCTTGGTCGGGGTCAAATTTGATGGTTTTTAACAAGGTTTTCAGGGCTTCAAAACAGCCTTGTACATCACCAATGACATAATTATAACGCTTGGTCATGCATTCACCATTTGGTCTGAAAGTGCAACGAAATCAGCCAAGCTCAGTGTTTCAGGGCGTGCCATCGGATCAATACCCGTTTTTTCAAAACCATCTTCCACCAACATACCTTTTAGGCTATTGCGCAAGGTTTTACGGCGCTGCGTAAACACATGCGAAACCAAGCGCGCTAAGGCTTTTTCATTTTTTGCGATAATGGGTTTAACAGCATACGGCTCTAAACGAAACACCGCAGAAGTGACTTTTGGCGGTGGATTAAACGCCCCTGGGGGTACTTCAAACAAAAAAGTCGGTTTGCAGTAATACTGAATCATCACCGACAAACGTCCGTACTCTTTGCTATTTGGCGTGGCGGTTATACGATCCACAACTTCTTTTTGCAACATGAAATGCATGTCTTTGACCTTGTCGCCAAATTCTAAAAGATGAAATAACAGCGGCGTCGAAATATTATAAGGTAAATTACCCACTACACGCAGCGGACGATTTTCTTTAAATAATTGAGTAAAATCAAAACGTAATGCATCGGCTTCAATAATGGTTAAACGTTCAGGATGTGGAACACGGCCCGGCAAACCTGCGGCCAAATCACGGTCTAATTCCAACACCGTCAATGCATCACACTCACCAATCAGTGGCGAAGTCAGCGCCGCCAAACCTGGCCCAATTTCAACAATATTTTCACCGGCACGTGGGTTGACCGAGCGAACAATTTTAGCAATCACCCGTTGGTCATGTAAAAAATTCTGACCAAATCGTTTCCGAGCCTGATGCCCTTCTTGTTTTGGATTTAGAGCATTAATTTGATACATAACAATTCCAAGTGAATAATTTACTCGCCAATCACTGACGAGCTAAATCAAGAGCTAAATCAACCGCAACATGCAAACTGGAACTTTTTGCCAATCCAGCGCCTGCAAGGGAGAGCGCAGTGCCATGATCGACAGAAGTGCGAATAAATGGCAAACCCAACGTAATATTAATAGCTTCGCCAAAGCCTTGCGATTTTAACACAGGTAAACCTTGATCGTGATACATCGCCAAAACTGCATCGGCATGTTGTAAGTTTTCAGGGGTAAATAGTGTATCGGCAGGTAGGCTCAAACTCATTTGAATGCCTTGTTGACGATAATGCTCTAGCACTGGGTTGATGATCTCGATTTCTTCACACCCCAAATAGCCATCTTCACCTGCATGTGGATTCAACCCACACACCAATATTTTCGGTTGGGTAATTTTAAATTTGCTGGTTAAATCATGCAGGAGTATATCAATCACTTGCTGCAATCGCTCTTTAGTAATGGCATCAGGTACATCGCGTAAAGCTAAATGGGTGGTGACTAAAGCAACCCGCAAGCTTTTGGTCGCTAGCATCATCACTACACGCTCTACATTTGCAAACTCTTGATAATATTCAGTATGACCACTGAAATGAATACCTGCGTCATTAATCACCGATTTCTGCACTGGCGCAGTCGCCACACCGACACTTTTCCCTGAAAACGCATAATCAGCTGAACGTCGTAATTGCTCTAACACATAGGCGGAATTTTGTGGATTCAGCTCACCTGCGATCACCTCAGCCTTGAGCGGCACATGCTCTACATAAAGTTGACCTTTGGCAGCAGTTTGCGCCTGCCCTCTATACTCAAGCAATTTAACAGATAGATTTAATTGTTCGGCACGTTGTTTTAATAAATCAATGTCCGCCAAAACGACTATAGGGCGAGTATCGACACGTTCAGCTAAACTTAAGCAAATATCAGGACCAATGCCTGCGGGTTCACCACTGGTCACATATAAAGGACGCATAAAAACTGCCAATCCACTTGAATTGCTTCATAGTGTAACCAAAATCTGCACCTACAGCAGCGATTTTTCGCTGCTATCTATCCTTTACTAAGGTGTTGAGCTTTTGACTGGCGGGGTTGAAATCAAGTTTGATGGAGCATAATCTGGAGTTCTAGACCACGGATTCACGCTAGGTTTGACTTTTTTCTCAGGCGCTGCAACAACAGCCGGTTTTTTTCCTCGGCCACAACTGGCGCTTTTCTAACTTGTTCCACGACTGGCGCTTTTCTAACTTGTTCCACGACTGGCGCTTTTCTAGCTTTTTCCACGACTGGTTCATTAACCTTTTGCGTGGTCTGCGCTGCGGAGTCAGCTTTATCCACAACAAGCGGCTGTTGCACTTCTGCTTGTTCATTCAGTTTATATTTTAAATTTGGATTAACATAAATCCCATCCAGCTCAAACAAATCACCTTGCCGAAACACGGTTTTTGTAGTGCGAAGGTTTTTATTGATTAAAGCTGGGTCGGTCGGTGTAAGCTTTTCTGTGCTTGTTGGGTTTAAAGCCACCACTGGAATTTCAATCGGCTTCATATCTTTGGTGACCGCCATAGCCGGATCAATATGTTCAGACCCCGTACTTTTTAACACTTGCAGACTGCGCTCATTGCGCACTCTAGGTTGAAATTCGGAATAGTTGGTCACTTGCGTTTGATCCACCCATTTATACAGTTGGCGCGCATGACTTTGCGTAGCACAAACACCTGCGATGAATAAAACCAGTACATTTTTTGCAGAAAGCGAAAACTTCATCAAATTTCTCTCTAGAAAAGGCAATCTTTTCTACACATTTCAGTCCATGATTATAAAATAATAGGATAATTCTGAAAGCCTTACAAGGCAAATAATCCAGCCTAAAATCTGGGGCAATTCTTTTGCCTAATACGTCACTTTTTCAGCCTATTGGGACATTTTTATTTCGCAAAATATGATTGTACGTTTAGACAAATTCATGTAGAATTCGGTCTCCTTTTGTTTGGACAGACTCCATAGTCCAAACCAACTATAATAGGTAGTGGTTTAATGAAAACTCTCAGCGCTAAGCCTGCTGAAGTTCAACACGACTGGTACGTTGTTGATGCTTCTGGCAAAACTTTAGGTCGCCTTGCGACTGAAATCGCTCGTCGTTTACGCGGTAAGCACAAAACTTCTTATACTCCTCACGTTGACACTGGCGATTATATCGTTGTGATTAATGCTGAGCATGTTCAAGTGACTGGTAACAAAGCACTTGATAAGAAATACTATCGCCATACTGGTTTCCCTGGTGGTATCCGTGAGACTAACTTTGAAAAGTTAATCGCACACAAACCTGAAGCTGTTTTGGAAAAAGCAGTGAAAGGTATGTTACCAAAAGGTCCTCTTGGTTATGCAATGATCAAAAAAATGAAAGTGTACGCTGGTACTGAGCATCCTCATACTGCTCAACAGCCACAAGTTTTGGACATCTAAGGGATACAGCACATGGCTACTAACTATGGTACAGGTCGCCGTAAGACCGCAACTGCACGTGTTTTCTTATCAGC
>SSHD01000008.1 GCA_008017255.1 Acinetobacter sp. | reverse complement strand
GTATATGTTTTACGTGGTCCGTACTTGTCACATAAAGGGCCAACAATTAAACGAACTAAAATGGTGATTGCGACTGCAGCAATATTGATATTTGCGATTTGATCTTTAGTCAGATGAAATTCACCTGCAATGACTGGCATTAAAGGTGCACATGCAAACCAAGCAAAAAAACAAACGAAGAAAGCAAGCCAACTCATATGGAATGCCCGCATCGCTGGTGCAGAAAAGTTAAACAACTTTATTGATGTGGATTTTTTTGCCGATAAATCTAAAGACATTGCGATCTCCCATACTGAACGTATATTGCTTTGTTGACACAGCACTCTGTGTGAACAAACCAATCAGATCGGACATCGTTGGCCGTCTTACAATTTTAAAAAGTCATCTTTGACTACAAAATAATTAGCAAATACTATGCCAAAATATTATATTCATGTTTAATAATATTTAAACCATTGTTATATTTTAATTTTTTAAATAACAAATTATTTTTAAAAGAGCTGACCTCATTCAAAAAGCACCGTCAAAATGCCATTGATCTGTTTTAGCGCACAATGCAGTCTGCTTCAAAACACGCCTTTTTGTGCACTAAAAAGAAACATTTTCCGTGCAACCCTATTTTTCATATCCAAATTTTGTGCAACTTCCTATGACACCGACAGACGAATTGTTCAGTTATGCAGCATCACATCACATGAATACACCTTTTAATGGCATCAATTTTGCTTAAAGACGATTATCGGCACTGTTTTAAAACGTGCAGCTTTGACCTTATAGACTTATGCCAAAACTTAAAATTGTACTGATTGATGATGATCAGACCCGGGCAGATTACATTAAAAGCTGTTTAATCGAACATGACTTCGATGTAGTCGCTTGCTTTACACTCGACCATCTCAACATTTTTAATTTAGAACATCTGCAAGCAGATGTTATTTTGCTAGATATGGATCATCCACACCGTGATGTAATTGAAAACTGCGTGAGTAGCTTTGATTTACCGACCGTACTTTTTACCAAAAACACCGACAAAAATACCATTAAGCAAGCGATTGATGCGGGCATTACCGCTTATATTGTCGACGGGCTCGACCCTGCACGCTTACATACCATTTTAGATATTTCGATAGAACAATATAAAAAACATAAAAAACTTGAAGGCGACCTAAAAGACGCCAAAACCAAACTTGCCGACCGAAAAGATATTGATAAAGCGAAAACTTTACTCATGCAACTGCATACACTAACGGAAGATACCGCATTCCAATTACTGCGTAAAAATGCCATGAGCCAACGTATTACCATGGGTGAAATGGCGCGCCGCCTCCTTGACGCACAACAACTTTTTAATACTCAAATGAAGGATGAATAGATGAGCCATTTAGAAAAAACTGAATTGCAACTGGGCTATATTCCTTTACTTGATTGCATTGCTCTACTTTGGGCCAAACATCGTGGTTTCTTTACCGAAGCTGGTTTAAATGTCACTTTAGTTAAAGAAGCGTCTTGGGCAAGTTTGCGAGATCGCTTAGCATTTGGTTTGCTTGATGCAGCGCACTGTTTATCTGCCATGCTTCCCGCTGCTGCAACTGGTGCCGATCAAATCGGAATTAGCTTTCAAACCCCATTGGTGCTAAGTGAAAATCGAGCATTTATCAGCTTGAGTCAAAAGCTTTGTCATGACATCAACATTCAACCACAAGAGCACCCTGAAGTTTGTGCACAAAAATTAGTGCAATATATTGATCAAAACAATACGGTGTCTTTAGCGCATGTATTTCAACATTCTATTCATCACTATTGTCTTCGAGAATGGTTGGCTTTAGCCAATCCAGCACTGGCGCAATCCATTCAAATCAAAACCTTAGCTCCACCTTATATGGTTGAAGCACTCAAAAATCATTTAATTGATGGCTTTTGCGTCGGAGAACCATGGAATACGCAAGCTGAACTACAAGGGTTTAGTCATATTGTGTGCGCGAGCCAGGACATTATTCCCAATGTTGCAGATAAAGTGCTGGCTGTTACCGAAGAATGGGCGCAACTCCACCCCCATACCTTAATTGCACTCACTCATGCCCTATTAAAAGCACAACAAGAACTGCGTGAATTAAAAGATTTCGCCCCTGTATGGCAATTGCTTTCCGAATTTGAAATTATCCAGTTCGATTGTTCTTCCGAAATTCATGTAGAAAAATATTTTAATATTCAAAATATTATTCGAAATTTTGTAAAAGATAACGCCGAACCCAAAGCAACAGATTTTGAATGGCTATTCCAACAAATGCAGAAATGGAATCATGCACCAACACATCTCACTAAGGCGCATCAACCAGGGCTAAATTGCGTTTTATTGGGGCATTATCATTCGGCCTATCAAGCCTTATAATCTTCAAATAAAGTGGAAATTGTTGCGATGAGGTTACACAAATCTCATCAAAGCATTGCATCAAATCAGTTTAGAATAAACTTATGTTCTCGATTATCTAAAATTTTAAATGCTGAAATTTGCGCATTCCTTGCAAAGTTTGCATTATATGAACATGCTTAGCGTGAAATTTTTGCAACAGTTCTAAGAAATTATAAAAAATATGCAAAACTTTGTGCCATAATAAGCAAACTTTGTAGACATCTTGCAAAATATATTTGCAGATTTAAAATTGGAGCAGCTTAAATGAGCTCAACCATTTTGGTAATTCACGGACCGAATTTAAACTTGCTAGGAAAGCGCGAACCAGAAGTCTACGGCTATTTCACATTAGATGATATTAACCAGCAGCTCACCGTTCAGGCGCAAAATGCATCGGTCACGCTCGACACTTTCCAAAGCAATTGGGAAGGTGGCATTGTCGATCGTATTCATCAAGCGCAAGTTGAGGGCGTGAAGTTGATTATCATCAACCCTGCTGCGCTCACCCATACTTCTGTTGCTGTACGTGACGCATTATTAGGTGTTGCTATTCCTTTTATTGAAGTGCATTTGTCCAATGTGCATGCACGCGAAACCTTTAGACATCACTCTTATTTGTCCGATAAAGCCATTGGCGTGATTTGCGGCTTAGGTGCAGACGGTTATACCTTTGCGCTTGAAGCTGCGCTTAAAAGAATTCAATCATCTCACTCAAATTAATATTTTCAGGAATGCTCAGTCATGGATATTCGTAAAATCAAGAAACTCATCGATTTGATGATTGAATCTGACTTACAGGCGATTGAAGTTAAGGAAGGCGATCAATCCATTTCCATTACACGACCAAGCCCAGTATTTGCTGCAACACCTGTTGCTGCTGCAGCAGCGCCTGCTCCTGCGTTAAAAATTCCGCGTGGTGCGGTTGAATCTTCCCCTATGGTTGGGGTGTTTTATACGGCACCAAGTCCAGGCGAAGCGCCATTTGTGAACGTCGGGCAAACCATTTCCGCTGGTGAAACGTTGGGCATTATTGAAGCCATGAAAATTATGAACCCAATTGAAGCCACCAAAAGCGGCGTGATTGAAGAAATTTTAGTTAAAAATGGCGAAGTAATCCAATTTGGTCAACCACTTTTCCGCTTCCGCGCCTAATGCGATTGGGGACAGTTATGTTGCAAAAAGTACTGATTGCAAACCGTGGTGAAATCGCTTTACGCATCACCCGGGCTTGTAAAACGCTAGGTATTAAAACGGTTGGTATTTATTCCGATGCCGACAAAGACTTAATGCATCTGCGTTTTGTAGATGAAGCAGTGTGTATTGGGCCTGGTAGCAGCAGTGAAAGTTATTTAAATATTCCTGCCATTATTACTGCTGCGGAAATTACCGGTGCAGATGCGATTCACCCCGGTTATGGCTTTTTGTCTGAAAATGCTGAATTTGCTGAAATAGTCGAAAACTCTGGCTTTAGTTTTATCGGTCCTCGCCCTGAACATATACGCCTTATGGGCAATAAAGTATCGGCGATTATGGCGATGAAAAAATCTGGCGTACCGACTGTGCCCGGTTCTGCCCATGCGGTAACCCCACACAATGCCCTTGCCGAAGCCAAAAAAATTGGTTTCCCGCTGATTGTAAAAGCAGCAGCGGGTGGCGGTGGACGTGGTATGCGTATTGTTGAGCGAGTCGATACCCTGCTCGAGTCGGTACAAGCAGCACAACGTGATGCCGAAATGTGGTTCGGTGATGATACCGTGTACATGGAACGGTTTTTACAAAAGCCACGCCATGTAGAAATACAAGTATTGGGCGATGGCAATGGTCACGCTATTCATTTATATGACCGTGATTGTTCACTACAACGCCGCCACCAAAAAGTGTTAGAAGAAGCACCTGCACCAAACTTACCCGAACAAGCCCGTGCCGATATTTTAGAAGCATGCGTGAATGCGTGTAAGTTAATGCAGTATCGTGGTGCAGGTACGTTCGAATTTTTGTTTGAAGATGGTGAATTTTTCTTTATTGAAATGAATACCCGTGTTCAGGTTGAACACCCTGTTACCGAAATGGTTACAGGTGTAGATATTATTCAACAACAATTGTTAATTGCTGCTGGTTTAGGTTTAAACCTAGAGCAAGATGATATTGAAGTAAAAGGTCATGCCATTGAATGTCGTATCAATGCCGAAGACCCAACCACGTTCTTGCCTTCACCTGGTAAAATTGAAAGTTTTTATGCGCCAGGTGGTGCAGGTATCCGTTTAGATTCACATATTTACCAAGGTTATAGTATTCCACCTTATTACGATTCTATGATTGCAAAGTTAATTGCGCACGGACAAGATCGGAAAACCTCAATAGCTCGTATGCGCCAAGCCTTAGATGAAATGATTTTGACTGGTATTAAAACTAATATTCCGCTGCATAAAGATTTAATTTTACAAGATAAAATGTTTTGTGAGCAGGCAATGGATATTCACTATCTTGAGAAGCATTTACTTAAGCAATTAGTTGCTCAGACAGAAACGGCTTAAAACAAAAAACCTCTTATGTTGCATAAGAGGTTTTTTTAACGCTATATCTTATTTAAGGCAAAACACGGCGCAAGGTTGCAAAGCACTTTTCGCCTTTTTCATTGGCGCAAAAATCAATAGTGCGCTCATTGGTCCATTTCACAAAATATTGCGACACTTCCCCTGCTTGGTCTTGTTGCAGGCCTGAGCAATCGACTTCATTGTTGTCATATTTAATTTGCAACAGCAGCGCAGGCAAACGCTCGTTATGATCTTCTGACGGTTGATAGTCATATACTCCATAAGACCATTCTTGACCGCTTTTAATCACCACTTCATTTACGCCACGAAAATTATAGTATTCGACACATTGTTTATTACTAGCAATTTCCATTCCCCATAAACCCATAATTTCTGGGCGGGTGGTCACGGTGATCGCTTTCGCTGATTTTTGTGCAGTAGCTGCTTTCGCATTTACCACTACCTCTGCCATACTCCATGTTGAACAAGCCCACAATAATCCAATAATATAAATATTTTTCATAGATTTAATTAAGTCGTAATCTAAAGGTTGCATTGGCTTAACTTAGCATATTTTTAAAGAAAATCCCGCAATCATAACACCATATAAACACAATATTTTTAGTATGCAATTTATTTGATTGTTGTGCATTTTTTTCAGGTATTCTTATCCACAATCACAGTTAAAATTTTCCATTTAATTAACGGTTTAGCTTTAGGGATAAAAGCCATGAAATTTTCTGAATACATTCAATATGACGGGCTCGGTTTGGCCAAATTGGTCAAGGACAAGGAAATACACCCATCTGAACTGTTACAGGTGGCATTGGAACATACCCACAAAGCCAATCCAAAACTGAATGCCATCATTATCCCTATGTATGAACAGGCTAAACAGCGTGCCCAGCAACCCCTTACAGGCGCATTTGCAGGTGTTCCCTTTTTGGTCAAGGACCTGTTTCAGGAATATGAGGGAGTAGTGACCTCCTATGGCAGCAATGCACTGAAAAGAATCAATTATACACCTGACTTTAATGCAGAAATTGTCAATCGCTGGGAG
>SSHD01000049.1 GCA_008017255.1 Acinetobacter sp. | reverse complement strand
GGGTGAGTGGGGTTCCTTGTGGAATATCGACTTTATAAACACCAAAAATTGAACAACCGCTAAGCACTGAAGTGACGAATAACGTCAGCATGATTTTTTGCATTTTGCTACACTATCCTGATAAATGATGATGCATTTGAGTCAAGGATAGATCATACTGCATATCAACTCTATTGCCTATTGCAACTTAAGATTTGTTGAGAGACCTTTTTTCATGCCGATTTCCAATCAAGATTTACGCAAAGCCGGACTTAAAGTTACCCTTCCTCGTATTAAGATTTTGGAATTATTAGAGAATTCACAGCAACATCATTTAAGTGCAGAAGATATTTATAAAACCTTGCTAGAACAAGGCGAAGATGTCGGTTTAGCAACAGTTTACCGTGTGCTAACCCAATTTGAAGCAGCAGGCATTATTCAGCGCCATTACTTTGAAAATAATCATTCTGTGTTTGAAATTATGCAGGAAGGGCATCACGATCATTTAGTCTGCCTAAACTGCAACAAAGTGGTTGAATTTACCAATGAAACCATTGAAGAAGAACAACATGCAGTCGCCGATCAGCATGGTTTTGCATTAACTGGACATTCTTTGAATTTGTACGGTTATTGTAGCAATGTTGAGTGCCAAGAGGCGTATCGCAAAAAATAACGGCGATGGTTTGAGTTTAAATATAGACTGCAAACGAACATATTAAAGCTACAAAAAAAGGAAGGTTTTATACCTTCCTTTTTTAATGGTTTCACTGAGCTTATTGCCCATCGAAAGTGATGTTCTTACTGGCATTGAGTAATTGCTCTGCACCTTCTTCTGACAGTTTGATGGTCAAACGTAAATCGTTTGGCGAATCGGCGTGTTTCAGAGCATCTTTATAGGTCACTTCGCCGGCTTTATACAGGTCAAATAACGCTTGGTCAAAGGTTTGCATGCCGAGTTCACGAGAGCGTTTCATCAGATCTTTAATCTCATGAATTTCACCCTTACGGATATAGTCCGAAAGCAACGGGGTATTAATTAGGATTTCAATTGCAGCACGGCGTGCAGTACCGTCTGGTGTAGGAATAAGTTGCTGTGCAACCGTCGCTCTTAGGTTCAGTGATAAGTCCATGTGCAATTGCGCATGGCGATCTGCTTCAAAGAAATGGATAATACGATCAAGGGCTTGGTTGGCATTGTTTGCATGCAGCGTTGCCAGTACAAGGTGACCAGTTTCCGCAAAGGCAATGGCATAGTCCATGGTTTCACGTGAACGAATCTCACCAATTAGAATGACATCAGGCGCTTGACGTAAAGTGTTTTTCAGTGCGACTTCAAAAGAGTCAGTATCAATCCCAACCTCACGTTGGGTGATAATACAGCCTGCATGTTGATGTACAAATTCAATCGGGTCTTCAATGGTAATGATATGACCTTTAGAGTTTTTGTTGCGGTAACCAATCATCGATGCCAACGAGGTCGATTTACCTGTACCAGTCGCACCGACAAAGATAATAATACCACGTTTGGTCATCGCCAGTTCTTTCAGAATCGGCGGTAGTTTTAGGTCATCCATGGTTGGAATATGGGTTTCAATTTTACGCAATACCATACCCGGCATATCACGTTGCTGGAATGCACTCACACGGAAACGTGCCGTATTTTCCTTATTTACAATGGCAAAGTTACATTCGCGTGTTTCTTCAAACTCTTTACGTTGCTTATCGCTCATAATCGAGTCAAGCAATTGTCCAGCCATTTTCGCGTCTAATTTCGATTTGGCCACGGGCACGATTTGCCCGTTAATTTTCATTGATGGTTCAACATCGGCAGTGATAAATAAGTCAGATGCGTTTTGTTGAATCATTAAATTGAGTAAGTCATTAAATTCCATAATATTTTCTCATCTGATTATTGTTATAGGAAAGAATCTGGCTGTTTTGCGACGTTACGAGCCGTTGCTGCGCTAATCACACCACGCGACACTAAACCTTTTAGGCTTTGGTCGAGTGTGGTCATGCCGTGGTTTGCCCCAGTTTGGATAGCAGAATACATTTGCGCTACTTTGGCTTCACGAATCAAGTTACGAATTGCCGGAATTCCGATCATAATTTCATGTGCGGCAACACGACCACCGCCATTCTTTTTCAATAGGGTTTGTGAAATAACCGCTTGTAAAGATTCTGACAACATGGCACGCACCATGTCTTTTTCTTCGGCAGGGAATACGTCAATTACACGGTCAATGGTTTTTGCTGCTGAGGTGGTATGTAGGGTACCAAATACCAAGTGACCGGTTTCCGCCGCAGTCAATGCGAGGCGAATGGTTTCTAAGTCACGCATCTCACCGACTAGAATAATGTCTGGGTCTTCACGTAGTGCCGAGCGCAGTGCTTCATTAAAGCCGTGCGTATCCCGATGCACTTCACGTTGGTTGATCAAACATTTTTTAGACTGGTGTACAAATTCGATTGGGTCTTCGACCGTGAGAATATGGTCATGGCGGTTTTCATTGATATAGTCGATCATCGCGGCGAGGGTGGTCGATTTACCAGAACCAGTTGGGCCTGTGACTAAAACCAGACCGCGTGGATAATCACAAATATCTTTAAAAATCGAGCCTAGACCTAGGTCTTCCATAGTTAAAACTTTCGATGGAATGGTACGGAACACCGCACCTGCACCACGGTTTTGGTTAAATGCGTTGACACGGAAACGGGCAATTTTCGGTACTTCAAATGAAAAGTCAGTTTCTAGGTCTTCTTCATAATCACGGCGTTGTTTATCGTTCATAATGTCATACACCAAACGGTGTACATCTTTATGTTCAAGTGCGGGTAAGTTGATACGACGTACTTCACCATCTACACGAATCATCGGTGGCATACCTGATGAAAGATGTAAGTCCGAAGCACCGTTTTTAACTGAAAAGGCGAGTAATTCTGTAATATCCATAATGTCCCCGAAGTAATTTGAAATGTTTCATTATTTTGTAGAATAATATACGGCTTTCGCTCTATCTTACCAATATCTTAGAATGTGAAAGCAAAAAAATATCTTATAAATGAGAACTGTGTCAATGAATCAAGCGCTACAATCTCGTCAAGCTGTGCTCGGTCAAATTGAACGTGCTTGTGTGCACGCGCAACGTGAACCGACATCTGTGCAATTGTTAGCGGTGTCTAAGACACACCCATGCTCTAGTTTGCGAGCAATGTATAGCTTAGGACAACAGTGTTTTGGTGAAAATTATTTACAAGAAGCATTGGAAAAAATTAAACAATTACAAGATTTAAGCATTGAATGGCATTTTATAGGTCATGTGCAACGTAACAAAACTAAACATTTGGCAGAACACTTTGCGTGGGTGCATGGGGTAGATCGTTTGATTATTGCCGAACGTTTGTCTAGTCAGCGTCTTGCATCACAAGCAGCATTAAACATTTGCCTACAAGTCAATATTGATGCGCAAGACAGCAAAGACGGCTGTGCACCTGCTGACGTGGCCGAATTGGTAGCACAGATCAGTCAATTGCCGAATTTGCGCTTACGTGGTTTGATGGTGATTCCTGCGCCGAACAATTCTGCTGCCTTTGTCGATGCCAAAGCCTTATTTGAACAGGTGAAATCACTACATGCGCAGCCACAAGATTGGGATACGCTAAGCATGGGCATGTCGGGCGATTTAGATGCTGCGATTGCCGCAGGTTCGACCATGGTGCGGGTGGGCACGGCATTGTTTGGGGCAAGGGATTATCATCAAACCCTAATAATCTGAGGGTTAATTTTGATCAATTCAGCTGTTCCAAACAAAGAGGCAAAAGGCACATCTTGCGCATCTAATCCCGTACCGACCCTTACAAATTCATCAATGGGCCCCATATTTGTTGCATCAAATAAGATCCATTGTTGACCTAAATAAACCTCAAACATGGCATGAAAATCGGGGAACGCCTGATAAAAAGGCATGTAGCCAAAGACAAAACGAGCAGGGATATTTAAGGCACGACACAAGGCAATCGCCAAATGTGCAAAATCACGACAGACACCAGCTCGATTGATTAAAATAACTTTTGCAGAGGTTGTGTTATCGGAAGAGCCAGCTTCGTAGGTAATATTGTAATAAATCCAGTCACAAATGGCTTGTACACGTTGATAACCTGTAGGGAAATTTCCAAAGGTTCGAGTGGCCATGTTTGCTAAAAGATCAGATTCACAAAAACGACTCGGTGCAAGATAAAATAAACATTCAGAAGGGAGTTGCGTCAGACTATTTTCATCTGCCTGAAATGGGCGTTCAGGAATATAGGTTTCAATATGGGAGGTATAATGTAAACGAAAATGACTATTTTCGGTTGCTGAAAGGCGTATTAAGCGATTCAGTGGCTGATCTCTTTGAAAATAATGTACATTCAAGTGAGCAGGTGTAATTGAAAGATGTTCTGTAAGAATATTTTGCCATTCATGTTGGGCTGCTTCGACCTGAAAAATAAACTCGGTGGCTTGATAAACCGAATATTCAAGTAAGCAATCAATATGAAATTTAGACATCGTGAAATTCTAAAGTAATGAATAAATCATAACAGGTTTGAGTGCGTATAAGTGATATTTGCTGTTGTTAGTCGAAATGAGCTGCTCCTTATCCAACTACCTCAATTCGACTTGAGCCAAAGCCTTGCGGCTGCACCTGAATTTGCACAGGTATCCGTTCGTGCATGTCTTGAATATGTGAAATTAAAACCACTTTACGACCCTGACTTTGCAGTTGGTCTAGGGCATTCATCACCATGTGTAAAGATGATGCATCCAGTGTGCCAAAGCCTTCATCTATAAATAGCGATTCAATTTTCATCGAACCCGATGCCATATTGGCAATGGCGAGTGAAATCGCCAATGCCGTGAGGAAAGATTCGCCGCCCGACAGCGATGATACCGAGCGGGTTTCACCGTCCATGTCATGGTCAATAATCGCTAGGCTGAGCGAGTTGTCTAAGCGTTTCAGGGTATAGCGCTGCGACAGTTGAGCCAGTTGTTGATTGGCATATTCCAATAAAATATCCAAATTGTATTGCTGAGCAAGGTCACGGAAGTCTTTGCCTTTGGCATCGCCAATTAGACTGGAAATTTTATTCCAACGGTGTTCTTGCTGTTGAATCTGCTGAATGTCATCGGCAAATTTGGCTTGTTTATTTAGATTTTGCTGATGCACCTGTAGTTTGAGCTTGTATTGCTCACGTTGCTCGTTCACTTGTTGCAAATGCTGCTGATTGAGTTGCAGTGCATCCAGAAGTTGCGGTTGTTCAATTTGCGGTTGTTGTTGCTGATGTACCTGCAACTGTTCTTGCATGGTGTTGAGTGCGGCAATGGCTTCGTTCAATAGTCGTTCCGCCTGTTGTAGAGTTGCACGCATGTGCTGTTCTTGGCTGGTCGTCATTGCGAGTAAATGAGTGAGTTGCGCTGTGTGAAACTCAGGGTGCTGGGCTAACCATGTGTTAATTGTCGTTTGGCATTGCGTCAGCTGTTTTTGATTCTGCTGCTGTTGTGCTTGCAGCTGTTCGAGTTGATTTTTTTGCTGTTCAAAATCTTGTCGTGCCTGCTCAAAACTGTGCTTGAGTTGTTGATATTGAGTTTGTAATTGCTGACGTTGTTGATCGTGCTGACCTAGCCATTCATGCGCCTTTAGCTCGCTTAAACCTGTCATATTAACAATGAGTTGCTGTGCGGCTTCGGTGTTTTGTTTGCCTTTTTCGGCAATCTCTTGCAGTTGCTGATTCAGTTCAGTGTGTTGCGTTTCCAAACTCATCAGGTTCGATTTTAATAGATGGTGTTGTTGTTCAAGCTGTTGTTTTTGTTTATCTAAAATATCGAGTTGATCTAAGTGCAGCGCACGCTGTTGTAGGACATGCAAGCTCTGTTGTGCGAGGTCAGGTGTTTGTTCAAGCCACTGTGCTTTTTCGTTCGGCGCTAAACAATCAACAATATGTTGAACCTGTTGCTGTAATTGCTGCACGCTGTCGAGTTGATGGCGAATGCTTTGCATATTTTGCGTGAGCTGCAACTGATCTTTACTGGCTTGATTGAGTTGTTGTAGCTTAAGTTCAAGCTGTTGTTTGTGTTGTGTTACTTGTGCGACAGCCTGTTGTAGCTGTGCTGTAATGTACGTTGGTGCTGCGTTTAAATCCAGTTGCAATTGACATGCTGCGAGCTGCTGCACTAAGACGGTGTGTTGCTGTGCTGATTTTTCTGTGACTTGCTGTAAGGCTTGTTGCAATTGACTGTGTTCGGCACGAGTTTTGGTCAACTGCTGCTGTACGCTTTGCCAATGTTGAAAATGCTGTTGTTCTTGCGCTATGGCTTGCTGTGTTTGTTGCTGTTGTAACTCGAACAAAGCTTTAGAGAGTGGACTTGCATCATCACGATAAGGGTGTTCGGTGCTGCCACAGACCACGCAGGCTTCGCCGTGTTGCAGCTCGGCACGTAGCTGTTCAATATTTTCTGCATGCAATAAGCGCTGTTGCTGCAAAATTTGTTGTAATTTTTCCCGTTCAGTTTTTGCGGATTGAAATTCGCTTTCGGTTTTTTGTGTTTCTTGCTCTAGCG